>DATJIA010000139.1:0-14709 GCA_035493675.1 Kofleriaceae bacterium
GCCGAGCGTCGAGGTGGTCACGTCGATCTTCGCCTGGACACCGAAGAGCTCCGCGGTCCCGCGCCCCGTCTTGCCCACGAACCCGGTGGCGTGGCTGTCGTCGACCATGACCAGCGCGTTGTACTTCTCGGCGAGATCGCAGATCGCATCGACGCGTGCGATGTCGCCGTCCATCGAGAACACGCCGTCGGTGGCGATCATGCGCAGGCGACGATCTTGCGTCGCCGCGAGCTTCTCCTCGAGCTGGCCGAGATCGTCGTGGTCGTAGCGGTGGCGCTCCGCCTTGCACAGGCGGATGCCGTCGATGATCGACGCGTGGTTGAGCGCGTCGGAGATGATCGCGTCGTCCTCGCCGAGCAGCGTCTCGAACAAGCCGCCGTTGGCGTCGAAGCACGACGAGTAGAGGATCGTGTCCTCGGTGCCCAGGAAGGTCGAGACCGCGGCCTCGAGCTCCTTGTGCTTGTCCTGCGTGCCGCAGATGAAGCGCACGCTCGAGAGGCCGTAGCCGCGATCGTCGAGCGCACGCTTCGCCGCCTCGACGACGCGCGGGTGCGACGACAAGCCGAGGTAGTTGTTCGCGCAGAAGTTCACGACCTCGCGACCGCCCACCTGGATGTGCGACGCCTGCTTCGACTCGATCACGCGCTCGCTCTTCCACAAGCCGGCGTCCTTGATCTCGGCGAGCGTCTTCTCGAACACGGCCTTCGCGTTCGTGTACATGTCAGTGCTCCATCGCGGCGCCGGCCTCGACGAGCCGGCGCATCTTCGGGACGAGATCGGCGGTCATCGCTTCGAGATCGAAGCGCGGCGCCCAGCCCCAGTCGGCGCGCGCGTTCGCGTCGTCGAGCGCGCGCGGCCACGAGTCGAGGATGTCCTGGCGCACCGGATCGGGCGCGTACGTGATCTTCACGCCGGGGATCGCGCGCGCGACCGACGCGGCGATCTCGTCCGCGCGCGGCGAGAAGCCGGCGATGTTGTAGATCGTGCGCGACAGCTTCTGCTCGGACAGCGACAGCTCGAGCAGCGCGCGCACGCCGTCGGGCATGTACATGAGCGGGATGCGCGTGTCGGCGCGACAGAACGCTTCGTACGCGCCCGATCGGATGCCCTCGAAGTACATGAACAGCGCGTAGTCCGACGAGCCGCCGCCGGGCTGCGCCGCGCTGATCAACCCGGGGAAGCGCACGCCGCGCACGTCCATGCCCCAGCGGCGCCGGTAGTAGTCGCCGAGCAGCTCGCCCGAGACCTTGGTGACGCCGTACATCGTCGTCGGGTGCAGCGGCACGTCGTCGGGGGTCGGATCGGGGAGCCCGGGCCCGTACACCGCGATCGACGACGTGAAGATCACGCGCGCGACCTGCGCCGCGCGACACGCCTCGAAGACGTTCCAGGTGCCGGTCTGGTTGACGTGATACGCGGCGACCGGATCTCGCTCGCCGCGCGCGCTCAGGATCGCCGCGAGGTGGAACACGAGCTCCGGCTTCGCGTCGGCGATCATCGCGTGGACCGCGGCGGCGTCGGTGACGTCGAGCTTCTTCCAGTCGACGCTCTTGCCGTTCGCGGTCGTGGTCGTCGGGCGCGGCGCCAGATCGGTGGCGACGACGCGGTGGCCGGCGCTCGACAACGCGTGGATCAGATCGTGTCCGATCTGTCCACCGGCGCCGGTCAAGAGAACCTTCATGCGGCCTCGCTTTCGGCGCGCAGCATGCCCAACGCGAAGTGCGCCGGCAAGGGCCCGGCGCACTCGCTGTTACGACGCTGTGTGTCGAAGCAACGCTCGTGCTCGTCGCAAACGGATCACTCGGGTGGGGGTATTGGGGGAGTCACTCCCCCAGTCTGAGGACGCCGACGAAGGAGGCGTCCGGACAGCGCACTGACGAACGACTCGCGGCGCTCGTCCGAAAATGGGTGCGCCGCGCATCAGCGCGGCGCAGGACATACGCACGATCGATGGTGTGCTGGTCGTTCGTCAGTGCTGGTGGACTTCGCCGATCGCCGCGACGCGACCGGGGCCGTGGCAGATCAAGCACTGCTCCTTCGGCGCGTTCGCGGCGGTCACGGTGGCGCGCGGCGCGTAGAAGTAGCCGCCGTTCGCTTGCATGTGATCGATCGCGATCGAGGTGTCGTGGCAGGAGCTGCACGCCGCGGTGATCGGAGTGATGACGAGGTTGTTTCCCGATCCCTGCGTCGTGGCGTTGGTGCCGGCGTTGTACGAGAAGCCCGCGCCGTAGTCCGTCACGCCGTCGGCGACCACGTACGGCGAGACCGTGTAGTACGACGAGTTGGTGAGCGGGTCGGTGCTGTACTTGCCGGTCGCGACCGCGGTCAGCTCCGCGCGGCCGATGCCGTCGAGGTTCGCCGTGTTGGTGAAGTCGTACGTGTTCGGCACGTGGCAGGTCGTGCAGGCGTTGAGCGTGCCGGGGAACTCGACCTCGTCGTAGCCCGGGCCCGCGGAGGCCGCGTGCCAGGTGTACGGGACGACGCGCTTGCGGCCGGCGTGGATGCCGTGGATGAAGTACTTCGAGCTCGCCGACCAACCGCTGCTCGTGCGGTTCGGGTTATGGCAGAACGAGCAGGTCGGACCGTCGTTGCGCTGACCGGCGTGGAAGGTCGGCTCGACGCCGAGGCGGCCGTGGCACGCGTTGCACTTCGCGTTGTCGACGATCTGGCGGCGCGCGGTGTAGCCGGTCGCGACCTTCCAGACGTTCGGCGCGGGGACGCTCAAGCCGCCTTGCGCCTTGCCGTCGTTGTTGCCGCTCGGCGTCCACGGATAGAGCCCGAGGTTGGTCTGCACGAGCGGCGGCGTGCTCGACAGCGAGTACGTGTAGCCGACGCCGCCGGTCAGCATCGTCGCGTTCGACGCGATCTGCACGCCGGTGAGCTTGAGCGTGTAGTAGTGGCTCGCATCGGGGGCGCTGAGCGTGCCGGCGCCGGTGCCGGTGGTCGCGCTGCCGTTCCAGACGTTCTTGATGTACGCGCTGGCCGACGCGTTGAAGTCCGACGGCGTGTTGTTGCCGTCCTGCGGGACCGCCCACGCGAAGTACACGCTCGGCGAGCCGACCATGTTCGGCATCAGCTCGGTGACGGAGCCGGGCGTGTAGGTCTGGAAGTCGAACGCGGTGCCGTTGTTCAAGAGGCGGAACGTGATCGACGGGCGCTTCACGTTCGGCGTGACCGACGTATCGGTCCAGGTGTCGACGCTCTTCACCTCGTAGGTGATCGCGTTCGCGCCGGTCGGGACGTAGCCGACCGCGGCGACGTACGACGCGTTGGTGTTCGCGTTGGTGCCGCCGGCGAGCCAGCTGTTCGCGGGGTCGGGCGACGCGACGGTGCCGTGGAACTTCGCGACCGGGAAGCTCTTGGTCGGGCCGTGGCAGGTCGCGCACTGCGTGTCGTCGACGGGGCCGCCGACGTGGTTGCACGCGAGCGGCTTGCCGTCGCTGCCGTAGGCGAGCTGGCCGACGATGCCGCAGAAGTTTTGCGCCCCGCCGGTGAAGCTGACGTAGTCATGGCAGCCGCCGCACGCCTCGACCGACGGGTTCGCGTAGGCCTGCGCGCCTTGCGACGCGGCGCCGTGGCACGTGTTGCAGTCGCGGATGTCCTTCGGGTACGTCGCCGCGATGCCGTGGAACAAGTTCGCGGTCGCGACGTTCTCGCCGTTGTGGATGCGGTGGACGAACGTCGCCGAGTTCGCGCTCGGGTTGGTCGTGCGCGCGGGGTTGTGGCAGACGTTGCACATGCCGACGTTCACGCGACCGCCGCCGTGGAACGCCGACGACGACAACGTCTCCGCCTTGAACTTCGCGTGGCACGAATCGCAGCCGGACTGCGCCGCGATCTCGCGCGTCA
Organism: Kofleriaceae bacterium; assembly: GCA_035493675.1. Classification (GTDB taxonomy): domain Bacteria; phylum Myxococcota_A; class Polyangia; order Haliangiales; family Haliangiaceae; genus JAIOQA01. The sequence continues at coordinate 3,850 of DATJIA010000139.1, forward strand.
TCGGCGTGCCGTTGCCGCTCGGGATGAACCAGTAGGGCTGGTTCGCGGAGTAGAAGGTGTTCGCGTTGAGCGTGAAGACCAGATCGGTCTGGCGCGACGCCTGGATCCAGAGGACGTGCGTCTCGTCCATCTTGGTCGCGTCGTACGCGACCGCCTGCGGACCGTTGGTCGTGTTGGTGGTGGGGAAGGTGTACGTGTAATCGCCCGCGCCCCAGCCGTTCTCGACCATCGTGCCGTTGGTGGCGCCGGAGGCGGGGCTGTACGCGGTCGGCAGGCCTTGCGGCGCCGACGTGCTGGTCGACTTCGTGTACACGGTCAAGGGCGACACGAAGCCGGTCGTCGGATCTTTGGTGAACCAGCTGAGCGAGAAGCGCGGCTGGATCGCCGTGTTGACCGAGTAGCCGTTCGCCGCGCCGGAGGCGTCGAGCGGGAAGCCGCGATCGTCCTTCATCGTGAAGCGCACGGTGACGGGCGACGTGTTGCTGACGCTCTTGATCGCGATGTTGATGCCCTCGGTCGCCGTGCTCGCGCCGCCGGGCGCGCTGTTGCAGACGTAGGTCGTCGCCGTCGCGTTGACCTCGGTGTCCTGCAGCTGGCCGTCGTTGTTCGCGTCGAGGCCGGTCTCGATCTTGGTGCCGCCGTACGGGCAGTTCGCGCCGGCGAGCTCTTCACCGGTGCGGACGAGCGAATTCTTACCGTTGCCGTTGCACACGTACTGCGTGCTCGCGGCGTTCACCTCGCTGTCGTCGAGGATGCCGTTGTCGTTGGCGTCGACGCCGACCTCGATCTTCACGCCGCCGTCGGGGCAGTTCGCGCCCGCCGGCTCGGCGCTCGTGCGCGTGAGGGCGTCCTTGCCCGGATCCCCCGGATCACCCGTACCGCCGTTCGAGCCGTTCTGGCCGGGCGGTCCCTGTTCACCAGTGCACGCGATCAGTCCGGAGGTGACGAGGGCCAGGAGTGTGAGCCGCATGCCCGGGCCCGTTTGCAAAGACCGAACCTTCCCTATCTATTCGGAACGATTCACGCGTTTCGTTGCGTGATCGCGCAAGCGGATCGACTCGACGCAAACCAGGCGCAAAACATTCGCGCTCGATCAGCGCGCCGCCCACGCCGGCGCAGGATCGATCCCGCGCGCGCTGAAGCGCGGGAGGTAGTCGCGCTCGAAGGTGCGCGCGAGGATCTCCGCGTACTCCGCCGCCGGTGCGAGGCCCCACGCGCGATCGTCTGCGCTGATCGGCGAAGCCACGCCCGGGCCGGCCTCGCCGTAGTTGTGCTCGAGCTGCGTGAACATCGCCGGCAGATCTTGCTCGACGAGCTTCGCCAGCTGCGGCGCGAGCGGCGTGGTCGCGAGCCAATCGAGCAAGGTCCAACCGAAATCGCGGTGGCGCACCTCGTCACGGAGGATCCGATCGAGCGCAGCCCGTGCGGGCGCGATCGTGCATTGCTCGCGCAGATGTTTGAACAGCGGCACCGCGACGGTCTCGCCGAGCGCGAAGACCTGCGTCGCGGTGCGCACGATGTCGAGCTCGAGCGGGAGGTCGTTGCGCCGCGGCAGCGCGAGCGTGTTGCGATCGAGCGCAGGCGGTGCGCCGCCGCCGGCCGCGACGTAGGTCTCGTGCGAGAGCCGCGAGTGCTCGAGCTCGTCCTTGACGATGCGGAGTCCGTCGTCGATCACGTCGGGCGGCGCGCCGACCTGGATGAGCCACAGCACGAGGTGCTGGGTGATCGCGGCGGAGCCGTACTCGGCGGCGATGCGCGCGCGCCACTCGGCGCGCACGCGATCCGACGCGGGCGCTACGGGCACTTGACCTCGCGCGGCCCGGGCGGGTTGCAATGCGCGCCTTTCGGGCAGTGCATCGGCGCAGGGAACGAGCGGCAGTGATCGGGCTCGTCCTCGCGAACGGTGCCGCCGACGAAGTAGTCGCCGCATTCGATCACCGTCTTGATCGCCGGCGCGCCGTCGGCATCGGTGCGGAGCGCGATGCACGAGACGCCGGCGCTGTTGATCGACCACGCGCGCGGCGAGAACGGCGCGGCGTCGGGCGGGGGCGTGGGCTGCGTGTCGTAGCTCGGGCACGGGATCGGCGCGTGCGTCTCCTCGATCTCGCACGTCTTGTCGTCGTACGTGATGATCCCGAAGCTGCCCGTCATGTCCTTCGGACACTCGATGCGCATGGGCGCGGGTGGATTGCACGTGTGGTGCACGACCGCGGGATCGCACTCGACGTGCGGCTCGGCCCAGCACCCCTGGCCGTCACGGAAGGCACCCCAGCGCTTGCTCCCACGCTCCGGCGCAGGGGCCGGCGCGGATCCGGTCGCCGTCGCCGTGCCGCTACCCGGCGTGGTCTGCGAGCTCTCGTGCGAGCAGCCCGCGGCCATGACCGCGACGAACGATGCAGCGAACCGAGTGCGACGCGCGCGTGCCATGCGCGGACGGTATCACTCGGGGCACTTCACGGGGCTCGGCCGCGGAGGATTGCAATGCTTCGGCGGGGCACACGCCGGCGGCGGGACGGTCGGGAAGCAGTTGTTCGGATCCGATTCGTGGATCGCGGTCGCGCTCGGCGGATAGTCCGCGCACGCGACCTCGAACGACTTCGCCGGCTCGTAGGTCCGGACCGCGACGCACTTGCCCTTGTCGTGCGTGAGGTCCCACGCGCGCGGGACGAACGCGACCGCGGCGTCGGGCGGCGCGTCGGGCGGCTCGGGCTCCGAGCCGGGGCACGCGATCTTCGTCTTGGTGTCGTTGATCGTGCAGGTCGTGCCGTCGAAGGTGACGATCTGGAACGTCTCGCCCGGCATCGGATCCGGACAACGGATCTTGTACGACGCGGGCGGATTGCACGTGACGCCCGGCGGCGCCTGGCTGCAGTCGACGACCGGCCGCGCCCAGCACGTGGCGCCGTCGTTGCCCTTGCTCACGAACCACGACGATCGCGGCTTCGCGGTGTCGCTGCCAGGTCCGCCTCCGCTCGGGTGATCGTGCGAGCAGCCCGCGGCGGCGATCGCGACGAACGAGGCGGCGAAGCGCGTGCGTCTCTTCGATCTCATTTCGGACAGTCCATCTTCGCGTGCGCGGGCATCAAGAAGCACGCGCCGGCCGATTCCTCGACGATCGTCGCGTTCGACGGCGCGGGCGGCATCGCCGACGGACACGCGATCTCGATCGGCGGCGGCGGGTTGCACGGCGGGATCGGCTCGCCCGGCTTCAGGTGCATCTTCGAGCACGGATCGTCCCAGTACTCGCAGTGCGTCTTGTCGGTGCGCGTGATCGACCACGATCGCAGCGCGACGGCGGCCGTCGCGGCGTCGGGCGGCGAAGGCGGCGGCGGCGTGTCGTAGCTCGGGCACGCGATCGGCGCGTGCGTGTCCTCGAGCTCGCAGGTCTTGCCGTCGAACGAGACGATGCGCGCGGTGCCGTCGGTCTTCTCGCCCGGCGGGCACGCGATCTCGATCGGCGGCGGCGGGTTGCAGTGCACGTCGGGCGGACAGTCGTTCCACTCGTAGACGCTGCAGTGATCGCCCATCGCGTTGATCGACCACGTCGTCACCGGCTTGCGCGGGCCGCCGCCGGTGCCGGTGGCCGTGCCGCCTCCTCCGCCTCCGGTCTCCTTCGCGTGACCGCACGCAGCGACGACGACGAACGACGCGGCGAAGCGCGTGCGGCGGGCTCGGGCCATGGCCCGATCCTACATCAGTACTCCGGGCACGCGATCTTCTGCGCCGGCGGCGGGTTGCACATCACGCCCGGCTTGCAGTCGGGCGCCGGCGCCATCAGGTCGCACTCGGATCCCTGCTGCACGATCGTGTACGGGTGCTCGTTGTTCGCGCCCGCGGGGCAGTCGATGCGCGCCGGCGGCGGCGGATTGCACGACGCGCCCTCGGGGCAGTCCATCGCGTGGCTGTTGACCGCGAGGCACACGCCGTTGTCGCCGACCTCGACGCGCCAGCTCGCGCCCGCGTTCGCCGGCGGGTTCGCGATCGGGCCGGTGCCGGTGACCGGCGTCGGCTCGGTGGTGCGGTGATCGACGGTGCTCGGGCAGCCGGCGGCGAGCGTGATCACGAGCGGAGCGGCGAAGCGGATGCGGGGACGACGTGCCATGGCCGGCACGCTATCACGGTGCGACCACGACTTTGCCGTGCGACGCGCGGCTCTCGAGCGCGCCGAGCGCGTCGGGCAACTCGGCGAGCGGGAAGCGCTTCCACACCATCGGCGCGATCTGCTTGTCGCGATACATCGCGCACAGCGCGTCGTGCGCGTCGCGGATCTTCTGCGGATCGCGGATCATGTACTGGCCCCAGAACAAGCCGATGATCGAGATGTTCTTGAGCAGGATCTTGTTCGCGGCGATCTCGGGGATGCGCCCCGACGCGAAGCCGATCACGAGCAGGCGGCCCTCCCACGCGATGCACTTCAGGCTCTTGTCGAAGACGTCGCCGCCGACCGGATCGTAGACGACGTCGGCGCCGCGCCCGCCCGTGAGCTTCTGCACCGCGGCGACGAAGTCTTCGTCCTTGTAGTTGATCGCGTGATCGGCGCCCGCCTTCTTGCAGACGTCGAGCTTGTCGTCGGCGCCCGCGGTCGCGATCACGGTCGCGCCGAGCGCCTTGCCGATCTGGATCGCGGAGATGCCGACGCCGCCGGCGCCGCCGTGCACGAGCAGCGTCTCGCCCTTCTGCAGCGTCGCGCGATGGATCAGCGCGAAGTAGCTCGTCTGGTACGTGACGAGCAGCGACGCCGCGTCGTCGTCGCTCATCTCGGGCGGGATCGGGAACAGCATCGCGTCCGGCACCGCGAGCTGCTCGGCGAACGCGCCCCACAAGGTCGACGCGATCACGCGATCGCCCGCCTTGTAGCGACTCTTCGGTCCGGCGGTCGTGATCACGCCCGCCGCCTCGATGCCCGGCACGAACGGCAGCGGCGCCTTGACCTGGTACTTGCCCGCGATCGCGAGCAGGTCGGGGAAGTTGAGCGCCGCGGACTTCACCGCGACGACCGCGCCGTCGACGGGCGCGCTCGGCGCTTCGATGTCCTCGAAGTGGAGGACGTCCTTGTACGCACCGTACGCGTGGGCTCGCCAGGCTTTCATCGCCTCATTATATGTGTGCGGAGCGCGTCGACTCGCGCGCGCGCGTGACAGCCGTCGAGATGGTCGTTCACCATGCCCATCGCCTGCATGAACGCGTAGACGGTGGTCGGGCCGACGAAGCTCCAGCCGCGGCGCTTCAGGTCCTTGGCGAGCGCGTGCGACGCCGGCGTCTGGGCCAGCTTCACGAGCGCCTGCTTGGTCAGCTTCTTCGGGCGCGCGGTCGCGGCGGGCTCGAACGACCAGACGTGCGCGGCGAGCGAGCCCTTCTCTTCGATCAGCGCGAGCGCGCGCTTCGCGTTGTTGATCGCGCTCTCGATCTTGCCGCGATGGCGCACGATCGCGGCGTCCTGGAGGAGGCGCGCGATGTCCTTCGCGCCGAAGCGCGCGACCTTCGCCGGATCGAAGCCGGCGAAGCCGCGGCGGAACGCGTCGCGCTTGCGCAGGATCGTCAGCCACGACAGTCCGGACTGGAAGCCTTCGAGCACGAGCTTCTCGAACAGGCGGTGATCGTCGGTGGTGGGCACGCCCCACTCGTCGTCGTGATACGCGACGTAGTCGGGGAGATCGCCGCACCACCAGCATCGCGTCTTGCCGTCGTCGCCGCGGAGGAGCCCGTTCGTCATCGGCGCGAGCATGGTCAGGCGCGTCTGCTATCGTCAAGCGCGTGACCGGTTGGCTCGAGCGCTTGCGCGAGCGGGTGGGGCGTCGCGAGACGGCTCCGGCCCGGCGCGTGCGCGAAGCGATCGAGTCGGCGCGGCAACCGATCGAGGGCTGGCTGCTTCGGGTCCGCGAGGCGTGCCGTGACGCGGACGCCGCGGCGCTCGCGCTGGTCGCCGCCGAGGTCCCGGTCGAGGGCGACGCGGCCTTGCTCGGGTTCTGGCGCGAGGTCGCCGAGCGCTTCCGCGAGCCGTGGCTGCGCGTGCGGCTCGCCGAGGCGGAGCTCGCGGGCGGCGACGCGCGCCGCGCGATCGATCTGTACATGAGCGCGTGCGAGGAATCTCCCGAGCTCGCGATCGACGAGGGCGAGCGGGTCGCGCCGCTCGCGGAGGCCGAGGGCGGCGAGATCCTGTTCCGCTGGCAGGTCGCGGAGCTGCACGCGTACCTCGAGCTCATCCCCGACGACGAAGACTGGATCCGCGAGCGCTACAGCGAGCTGCTCGATGCCTATCGCGATCAGCCCGAGCGGCTCGCGCGGCTGTACGAGCTCGGCAAGCGGATCCGACAGCTGGAAGAAGACGGCGTGCTGCCGCAGGCGATGGTGGTCCGTCCTCCGCGCAAGCGTTGAGGCTATGCTGGCGGCCGATGCGCACCGCCGCCCTCCTGATCGTCGCGCTCGCCGCCTGCGCTCCGCACGCCGCGGCGACGGCGCCCGCTTGTCCCGCCGCGCCGCCCGAGACCGCCGCCGCGCCGCCCCCGCCCGCGCCGACGCCGACCGCGCCGAAGCTCGACGCGCAGGCCGTGATCGCGCAGAGCCACGCGTTCTTCGACGCGATCGATCGCGAGGACGCCGACGCGGTCCGCGCCGCGGTCGGCCCGTCGTACGTGTACGCCTCCGAGGCGCGGTACGCCGACGCCGACGAGATGACGAAGTCGCTCCAGAACATGCGCGATCGCAAGATGCCCGCGCGCACGCGGTCGTGGGACGACGAGCACGTCTTCGTCGGCGACGGCGTCGCGATCTTCGTCGGTCACTCGATCCAGCACTGGCCCGCGTTCGAGGACGACGGCGCGTACGACGAGGACGGCTACAGCACGCTCGTGTGGACGCCGGTCGGCGCCGAGTGGAAGGTCGCGCACGCGAGCTGGAGCCGCGGCGGGATGGACGCCGAGCGCGCGCGCTGGAACGACTGGCTCACCTCCGGCCGCGGCTTCAACAAGCAACCCAACCAGCTCCTCGTCGACACCGTGAAGGGCCGCAAGCCGGGCCGCGCGCTCGACATCGCGACCGGACAGGGCCGCAACGCGGTGTTCCTCGCGACCCGAGGTTGGAAGACGACCGGCATCGACACCGCCGACGCCGGCCTGCGCATCGCGAAGGAGCAGGCGGCGAAGGAGAAGGTCGCGCTCGACGCGATCGAGGCGGACATGGACACGTACGACTACGGAAAGGCGAAGTGGGATCTCGTCGCGCTGATCTACGCCGGGGCGCGCGTCGATCTGCTGGAGCGGATCAAGGCGAGCTTGAAGAAGGGCGGCCTGTTCGTCACCGAGTACTTCGCAGCCGACAGCGACGTCGCGAAGGGTGGCGCCGGCGGCTGGAACAAGGCCGACCTCGACGCCGCGTTCGGCACCGGCTGGAAGATCCTGAAGAGCGAGGAGATCGAGGACAACGCCGATTGGGCGGGCCAGCGCAAGACGAAGCTGGTCCGGTTCGTCGCGCAGAAGCTGTGACGCGCGCGCCCGCCGCGTGCTAGAACGCGCGCGCTGTGAGCCTGGTCGTCCTCGAAGACGTGACGCTGTTCTTCGCGGATCGGATGATCCTCGATGCGGCGAGCCTGCGGCTCGGGCACGGTGATCGCGTCGGCCTGATCGGCCCGAACGGCTCCGGCAAGACGAGCTTGATGCGCGTGATCGCCGGCGAGCAGGAGATCGACGACGGCAAGGTCACGCGCGCGAAGGGCGTGCGCATCGGTTGGCTGCCGCAGGATCTCGCGGTCCGCGGCGGGCGCTCGCTCGGCGAGTTCATCCTGTCGTCGGTGCCCGGGCGCACGGCGCTCGACGAAGAGCTCGCCGATGTGGCGGCGCAGCTGGAGGCCGGCGCCGCGTCCGACGAAGAGATGATGGAGCTCGCCGAGCGGGTCGCCGAGCTGCACGAGAAGATCGATCACTTCGAGCGCTGGTTCAGCGAGCACGAGGCGCTGCGCATCCTGCACGGTCTCGGCTTCCAGCCCGGCGACGAGCGGCGCGACCTCGGCGAGTTCAGCGGCGGTTGGAAGATGCGCGCGGTGCTCGCCGGCCTCTTGTTCCAGCGCCCCGACGTCTTGCTGCTCGACGAGCCGACCAACCACCTCGACATGCCGTCGGTCGCGTGGTTCGGCGACTTCCTGAAGAAGTGGCCCGGTTGCTTCATCTTGATCTCGCACGATCGCGAGTTCTTGAACGAGCAGATCGGGCGCGTGGTCAGCTTCGAGGTCGAGGGCCTGCGCTCGTACGTGGGCAACTACGAGCGCTACGTCGTGCAGCGCGCCGAGGAGGAGGAGATCCTCGCGGGCAAGGCGAAGAACCTCGCGCGCGAGCGCGAACGGTTGGTGCGCTTCGTCGATCGCTTCCGCGCGCAGGCGAACAAGGCGCGCGCGGTGCAATCGCGCATCAAGGCGCTCGAGAAGATGGAGTCGGTCGAGACCTACGCGAAGCGGAGCGTCATGCGCTTCGCGTTCCCGCCGACGTCGCGCACGGTCGCCGACGTCGTGCGGATCGAGGGGCTGAAGAAGGCGTACGGCGAGCACATCGTGTTCCCGTCGCTCGATCTGACCGTGCGGCGCGGCGAGAAGATCGGGATCATCGGCGTCAACGGCGCCGGCAAGACGACCCTCTTGAAGATGATCGCCGGCGAGCTGCCGTCGGACGGCGGCACGATCAAGATCGGCTCGGGCGTGGAGGTCGGCTACTACGCGCAGCACCACGCCGACACGCTCGACCTCGGCGCGACCGTGTTCGAGATCGTGCAGCGCGCGAACCCCGAGGCGCCGGTGTCGCGCGTGCGATCGATCTGCGGCGCGTTCTTGTTCTCGGGCGACGACGTCGACAAGCCGGCGCGCGTCTTGTCGGGCGGCGAGCGCGCGCGCGTCGCGCTGGCGCGGCTGTGCGTGAAGCCGGGGAACCTCATCCTGATGGACGAGCCGACCAACCACCTCGACCTCGAGTCGTCGGAGTCGCTCGCGAAGTCGCTGACGACCTTCGACGGCACGCTGGTCTTCGTCAGCCACAACCGATCGCTGGTGCGGACCTTGGCGACGCGGATCTGGAACGTCGAGGGCGGCACGGTCGAGACGTACCCGGGCTCGCTCGACGAGTACCTGTACTCGATGAGCCTGCGGCGCAACGAAGAGGACGAGGCGCCGGTCGTCGCCGCGGTGTCCGCCGGCGCGAAGGCGAAGGAAGACGACAAGAATCGCAAGCGGAAGGAGGCCGAGCAGCGCCAGAAGCGCAACAAGGTGCTCGGTCCGCTCGAGAAGCAGGTCGCGGATCTCGAGGCGCGGATCGCCGAGCTCGAGGCCGCGCAGGCGAAGCGATCGGCCGAGCTCGCCGATCCCGCGGTCTACGAGGACGCGCCCCGCCGCAACAAGCTCCTGTCCGACTTCCAGGCCGCGAGCGACAAGCTCGACGAGCTGACCGCGCGCTGGGAGAAGGCCGCGACCGAGCTCGATCGCGCGAAGACGAAGCTCGACGCCGAAGAGCGCGACTAGGGACAGCGCGCCAGCTCGTCGATGCGCAGCGTCTGCTCGTCGCGATCGATCGACGCGAGCGCGCAGCGATCGTCGACGCCGATCGCGCGTGCGTAGGACGCGGCGCGGCCGATCCGGCGCCTGCGCTCGCGGCCGCCGCCGATCGCGATCACGTGCGCGGTCGCGCCGTCGAGCCACGTGACGAACAGGCCGCGCGCGTTGACGCCGAGATCCAGCGTGAGCGGCTCGAGATCCGCCGGCAGCGGGTAGGTCGCGCGCAGGTGGCCATCGCGATCGAAGGTCGCGACCGCCGGCGGTGCGTCGCCGATCGGGACGTAGAGCGGCGCCCAACCATCGCGATCGGCGATCAGCCATACGGGAAGATCGCGAGCGCCGCGACGATCGCGATCGGGATCGCGAAGCGCTTGCGCCCGGCGGGTTACGAGATCGCGATCATGCGCGCACGATACTACTCGGCCGCGGGGGGCTTCCACGTCTTCGAGAACGCCGGCGCCTCGCGCAGCAGCGTCCCGATCGTGTCGCGCGCGCTCTTCGGGAGCTCACAGTCGGCGCGGAACAAGCGAAGCACGGTCTTGGACTTCGTGATCGCGTGTACGTCGGCACTGCTCACGGCCACGGTGACGACGAGATCGCAGTCGTTCTTGCAATTCGGCCAGCGATCCGAGCCGACCGCGGCAATCCACCGATGTCGGGCCTTGCCCACCGTCGCGACGACCGTGATGCCGGTCCGGTCGGGTACCTCGGAGGACGGCACGTCGTCATAGACGAAGGAAATGGTGAACTGCGTCGGTTTCGCGCGCTTCGCCGGGTCGCCTTTCGTCAGGTACGAAACCGCGAACTGCGGAGCGTACGAGCACGACAGGGTCTCGTCGTCGAGGGCCGACACGACGCCTTCGTCGGTCTTGTCGTCGTACCTGACATCGACGTCGGCGGCCGCAGCGCCGGCGGCGAGCACGATCGCAGCACAGACACAGCGCGCTCCGATACTCATGCATTCATCGTAGCGCGTCGGACGCCGATCAGCGCGCGCCTGCGATGCCCTCGATGATCACGCGCAGCTCGGCGCGCACGCGCGGCCACGGCACGCGCCCGGCGAGCGCGACGCCGTGCAGGAAGTCGACGAACGCGTGCTGCGCGATCTCGCGCGTCCGCGGCGGCAGCCGGAGCGGCTCGATCGCGTCGCGGAAGTGCGCGTCGAAGATCGCGGCGGGCGCGCGCGCGGTGGTCGCGGCGTGCGCGGTGACGTAGCGGAGCAGCTCGCGCGAGCGCGCGAGCATCGCGAGGTACGCGCGCGCGAGCGCCTCGAGCCGCACGCGCCAGCTCGCGCGCGGGAGGCGCGGCACGCGCATGCGCTCGTACGCGCG
>DATJIA010000140.1:0-9388 GCA_035493675.1 Kofleriaceae bacterium
ATCCGGATCGCGCGCCGACGGCCGGCCGCGCGCGGTGTCGTCGGCGGTGCGCGCGAGATCGAGCGCGTCGTTGGCGAGCGCGGCCGCGAAGCGCGCGCCGCTCTTGGCCTCGGCGAACCGGTGATCGAGCTCGTCGAGCGCGGCCTTCTCGGCCGGCGTCGCCCGCTCGCGCGCGAGCGATCCGACCCGCTCCGCCGCCGCGACCAAGGCCGCCGGCGACCCGCTGTACGATCGATCGAGCAGCGCGCGGTAGAGCTCGATCAAGGCGCCCGCGCCCGCCTGCAGCTCGGCGGCGCCGACGTCGGCGACCAAGCCGAGCGGCACGCCGCCGTCGCCCCTGCGCGCGCCGAAGCGACGCGCGACCTCGCGCAGGAGCGCGATCGCCTGCGTGGTCTCGCCGTCGGCGCGCGCGAGCCGCGCGAGCCCGAACAGCGCCGCCGCGCCGGTGTCGTCGAACGCGACCAGCGCTTGATACGCGCGCCGCGCGTCCTGCCGGCGCGCGCTCGCCTCGCCGCGCCGCGCGCTGTCGAGCTGCGCCGCGCGCCGCTGCTCCGCGCGCAGATCGCGGATGCAGCTCTCGAGGCCGCGCTCGGGGCAGCCCTCGGACGCGCGCGCGAGCGCGAGCTCGGTGCCGGCCTCGGCGCGGCCGAGCGGATCCGGCGCGGGCGAGATGACCGTGCCGTCGGCGGCGATCACGAAGCTCTGCCTCGCGAGCGGCGCGGATCGATCGGGCGCGGTCGCGTGCGCCGCCGCGTCGAGCCCGCGCGCGAGCTCCGCGCGCACGCGATCCGCGAGGCGATCGGCGGCCGCGCGCTGCGCCTCGAGCCGCGACGCGACCGCGCCGCGCTCGTCGCGATACGAGACCGCGCCCAAGTACGCGATGCCCGCCGCGGGAACGAGCACCGCCGCGATCGACAGCACCCAGATCAGGGCGCGCTGCGAGGTCGCTCTCATCCCCGGACGAGCATACGGCTCCCGAAGGATCGCCGCTGCAAAGCGCCCGAAACGTGCGGCTGATAGATGAGTTGGTTTCGGCACAGGTCCTCACGCAGTGACGAGAATTCAACCCCTTGCGCACATTAACGCGACGCGTTATCGAGGACAGAACACTCGAAGGAGACCTCCCATGGACGCCACCCCCGCCACCGAAACCACCCCGACCGCCGACGCGACCGCCCCCGCCGCGTCGGCCTTCAAAGCGAAGATCGAGGCTCGCCTCGACGACGTGAAGCTCAAGGCGAAGGAGCTCGCCGATCGCGCCAAGGGCCTCCAGGCCAAGGCGAAGGATCTGCCGGCCGAGGCGCGCACGCGCGCGCTCGCGCTGGTCGCGAAGATCCGCGAGGCGCTCGATCTGCCGTCGCGCTCCGAGATCGCGGAGCTCACGGCGCGCTTGGATCGGCTCGATCAGCGCATCGCCGCGCTGTCGGGCGGCGAGCCGGTGCCCGTCGCCGTCCTGCCCGAGCAGACCGGCGAGGAGCTGCCGGAGCAGTCGCGCAAGGACAAGAAGCGCAACGAAGCGGCCAAGAAGGCCCGCCGCTGAGCGTGATCGAGTAGTGTCGCGCGCGATGTCCGGCGAAGGCGCCCTGATCGTCGTCCCGACCTACAACGAACGCGACAACGTCGGCGAGGTCGCGACCCGCTTCCTCGCCGGCGTGCCCGCCGCGAACATCCTGTTCGTCGACGACAACTCCCCCGACGGCACCGGCGCCGTCCTCGACGAGATCGCGGCGCGCGACCGGCGCGTCCACGTGCTGCACCGCCCGGGCAAGCTCGGGCTCGGCACCGCGTACCTCGACGGCTTCCGCTGGGGCCTCGCGCGCGGGTACGAGTACCTGTTCGAGATGGACGCGGACTTCAGCCACGATCCGAAGTACCTGCCGGGCATGCTCGAGCTCGCGCGATCGAACGACGTCGTGATCGGCTCGCGCTACGTCGACGGCGGCGGCACCGAGAACTGGGGCGTCGGCCGCAAGATCATCTCGAAGGGCGGCAGCCTCTACGCGCGCACGATCCTCGGCGTGAAGATCCGCGATCTCACCGCGGGCTTCATCTGCTGGCGGCGCCACGCGCTCGAGGCGATCGATCTCGATGCGGTGCGCTCGAACGGCTACAGCTTCCAGATCGAGATGAAGTACCGCGCGCTCGCCGCGGGGCTGACCTTGGTCGAGACGCCGATCGTCTTCGCCGATCGCCGCATCGGGCAATCGAAGATGTCGCGCGCGATCTTCGCCGAGGCGCTGCTGATGGTATGGAAGCTGCGCCTGGGCGTGAAACGCCGCTAGACCCGCGCAATCACCCCATTCGGGCGAGGGATCGCCAGGCACGAATCCATCCGTTTCGCGGGGCCGATCGTGTTACGTTGCCTCTCACGCGAATGAGGATCCTCAAGCTCCGCGTTCGTTCCACGGACGAGTTCGACCAGCTGTATCAAGGCGAGCTCGACGCCGGCGGTCTATTCGTTCCGACCACGACCTCGCTCGACGTCGGTGAGACGGTGATCGTCGAGATCGCCGCGCCGAACCTGCCGAACAAGGTCCTGGTCCGCGGCGAAGTGAAGTCGTGGCGGCCCGCGCTGCCGCGCTTGCGCGTCCGCGCCGGCGCGGTCGTCGAGTTCGCGACCGACGAGGCGAACAAGCGCGACTTCGTGCGCGATGCCTTGTCCGGGCGCCGGACCGACTTGCCGCGGCGTCGCCACAACCGCTTGCCCGTCTCGATCCCGGTGCGCTATCGCCTGGGCAAGACGGCCGGCTACCAGGAAGGCGCGATCAGCGAGATCAGCGTCGGCGGCGCGATGCTCAACACGCGCACGCCGCTGCCGCTCGAGTCGGACGTGATCGTCGAGATCGTGCCGCCGGGCGCGGCCGCGCCAATCGCGATCTCGAGCAAGGTCAGCTATCACGTGCCGTCGGGCGGGACGGGTCTCAAGTTCCTGTTCCGCGACGGCGACGGTTCGCGGCGTCTGCGCGAGCTGGTCCGGCGCTTGCGCGCGTCGTGACCGGAAGCGCGGGCCAGGGATGGAAGGACGGCGTTCCGCCGCCGGGCTTCGTGCCGAAGCCCGCGTGGCTGAAGAAGCCGTTCGATCGCTACGATCGCAAGCGCGAGCCGACCTGGGTCGCGGAGCTGGTCGACGCCGTCGTCGATCGCAACGGGCTCACCGACGAGCTGCGCGCGTGCGACCTGCTCTTGAAGTGGCCCGACATCGTGCAGGAGCGGATCGCGAAGCGCACCCGCGTCGACGGCTTCTTCAAGAACGTCTTGTGGATCCGCGTGGCGAACTCGGCGTGGCTGCACGAGCTGACGACGATCAAGCCGCAGCTCCTGGCCGCGGTGCGCGAGGCCGCCGGCGATCTGCGCGTCGACGATCTGCGCCTGCACCTGGGCGATCGCCGCGACGCCGACGCCGGCGACGCGCTCGCCGAGATCGATCGCATGACGGTCGCGCGGCGCGAGCCGCGGCGCCGGCTGCCGCCGCCGCCGCCCGCGGTCGGCGAGGCGCGCGCGAAGATCGAGTGCGAGACCGCGCGCGTGGAAGACGACGAGCTGCGCGAGATCCTGCGAGACGTGCGCATCCGCTTCGATAAGTGACTATCGAAGTCCGCCGCGGAGGTCGCGCACGAACGCACCGACCGCGCTCGCGGGATCGCCGGGCGAGTCCGCGATGCGCTGCACGATCGCGCTGCCGACGACCACGCCGTCGGCGATCTTCCCGATCGCGGCGGCGTCGGCCGGCGTCTTGATGCCGAAACCGACGACGACCGGCGCGCCGACCGCGCGCTTCACGGCCTCGATCCGTTCCGCGCCGACCTTCGCGCCCGCGATCGCCGCGCCGGTGACGCCGGTCAGCGAGATGTAATAGACGAACGGCGGATCGAGCGCCTTCACGCGCGCGATGCGATCGTCGGTCGAGGTCGGCGCGACCAGCGGCACGACGCCGACGCCGTGCGCGGCCAGCGGCACGCGCAGCTCTTCGATCTCGTCGATCGGGAGATCGACCGTGAGGACCGCATCGACCCCCGCGTCCGCGGCGCGCGCGGCGAATGTCTCGACGCCGGTGACGAACAGCGGGTTGTAGTAGCCGAACAGCACGATCGGCACGTCGCAGCCGCGCGCGCGAACCTCTCGGATCGCGTCGAGCGTGCCCGGCAGGCTGCCGCCGGCGGCGAGCGCGCGCTCCATCGCGGCTTGGATCACCGGCCCGTCGGCGGACGGATCGCTGAACGGCACGCCGAGCTCGATCACGTCGGCGCCCGCCTCGGCGGCGGCGATCACGATCTCCACCGTCGCCTTCGGCGTCGGATCGCCCTGCGTCAGGTAGACGACCAGCGCGGGGCGCCCTTCCTTCGCGCACGCGGCGAAGCGATCGCGCAAGCGCGCCGCGGTCACAGCTCGACCCCCAGCGCGTGCGCGACCGTGACCATGTCCTTGTCGCCGCGGCCCGAGAGGCCGACGACGATCGTCTTGTCCTTCCCGATCGAAGCCACGACCTCGTCGAGCGCGGCGATCGCGTGCGCGGTCTCGAGCGCGCACAGGATGCCCTCGGCGCGCGCGAGCCGCTGCAGCCCGCGCAGCGCCTCGTCGTCGCTGCGCGCGACGTACTTCACGCGTCCGGTGTCGCGCCAATACGCGTGCTCCGGTCCGACGCCGGGATAGTCGAGCCCGGCGCTGATCGAGTGCGCCTCGTCGATCTGCCCGACGCGCTCGCTCTCCGGTCCCGCGCACAAGACGAAGCTCTTCGATCCGTGCAGGACCCCGACGCGCCCGGCGCCGAGCGTCGACGCGTGCTTGCCGGTCGCGACGCCCTCGCCCGCCGCCTCGACGCCGAACATCGCGACGTCCGGATCTCGGACGAACGGCGCGAACAAGCCCGCGGCGTTCGAGCCGCCGCCGACGCACGCGACCAGCGCGTCGGGCAAGCGACCGTCGAGCGCGAGGATCTGCTCGCGCGCCTCGCGCCCGATCACCGCCTGCAGCTCGCGCACGAGCCACGGATACGGGTGCGGGCCGGCGACCGATCCGATCAGGTAGAAGGTGTCGCCGACGTTGGTCACCCAGTCGCGCAGCGCCTCGTTCATCGCGTCCTTGAGCGTGCGCGAGCCGCTCGTCACCGGGATGACCTTGGCGCCGAGCAGGCGCATGCGGAACACGTTCAGCGCCTGCCGCTTCACGTCCTCCGCGCCCATGTAGACCTCGCACGGCATGCCGAACAGCGCGGCGACGGTCGCGGTCGCGACGCCGTGCTGGCCCGCGCCGGTCTCCGCGATCAACCGCCGCTTGCCCATGCGCCGCGCGAGCAGCGCCTGGCCGACGCAGTTGTTGATCTTGTGCGCGCCGGTGTGGTTCAGGTCCTCGCGCTTGAGGAAGACACGCGCGCCGAGCTCGTCGGAGAGCCGCTTCGCGAAGTAGAGCCGCGACGGGCGCCCGACGTAGTCGCGCAGGAGCGCGTCGTTCTCGGCCCAGAAGCTCGCGTCCGCCCGCGCCGCGTTCCACGCGGCCTCGAGCTCCGCGATCGCGGGCATCAAGGTCTCCGCGACATATTGTCCGCCGTACGGACCGAAGCGTCCGCGCACCGGCTCGGTGAGGATGTCGTCCGTCATGTCTTTGCCTTTGCTCCGCGCGCGTTCGCGATGAACGCGCGCACCTTCGCCTCGTCCTTGACGCCCGGCGCGCGCTCGACCCCGGACGCGACGTCGATCGCCCACGGCTGCACGCGCGCGATCGCGGCCGCGACGTTGTCGGCGGTCAAGCCGCCGGCGAGGACGATCTGGCGCCCGTGCGAGCCCGACGCGGCGCCGGCGGCGAGCTCCCAGTCGATCGTCTTGCCGGATCCGCCGCGACCCGCGCTCGGCGCGTCGAGCAGGAACGCCTCGATCGCGGTCGGCCAGCCGGCGAGGTCCTGCAGATCGCGGATCGTCGCGACCGGGATCGCCTTCCAGATCGGCACGCGCACCGCGGCGCCGATCGCGAGGACGTCGTCGTGGCTCTCGTCGCCGTGCAGCTGCACGCGATCGAAGCCGACCGCGGCGTGCGCCTCCGCGATCTCGTCGGCGTGCGCGTCGACGAACAGGCCGACGATCTGGATCTGCGGATTCACGCTGCGCGCGATCGACGCGATCATCGGCGCGCGCTCGAGCTCGAGGTAGCGCTTCGATCGCGGCCACAGGTTCAGGCCGAGGTAGTCGGCGCCGGCGTTCGCGATCATCGCCGCGTCGTCGGGGAGCGTGACGCCGCAGATCTTGATCTTCACGCCAACAGCTCCGCCAGCGCCGCGCCGGGAGACGCGGCGCGCATGAGCGACTCGCCGACGAGGATCGCGTGCGCGCCGGCGAGGCCGAGCGCGCGGACGTCGGCCGCGGTCTTGATCCCGCTCTCGCCGACGAGGATCGTGTCATTCGGGATCGCGGGCGCGATGCGCGCGGTCAGCGACATGTCGATCGCGAGCGTCGTCAAGTTGCGGTGGTTCACGCCGATCACGCGCGCGCCGCACGCGATCGCGGCCTCGGCTTCGCGTTCGTCGTGGACCTCGACCAGCGCGTCGAGCCCGTGATCGTGCGCGGCCGCGAGCAGCTCGCGCAGCTGCGCGTCGTCGGGGATCGCCGCGACGATCAAGAGCACCGCGTCGGCGCCGGCCGCGCGCGCCTCGGCGATCTGGTACGCGTCGACGACGAAGTCCTTGCGCAGGAGCGGGATCGCGACCGCGTCGCGCACGCGCGCCAAGAACTCGATCGATCCGTCGAACCAGCGCTCGTCGGTGAGGACGCTGAGCGCGGCGGCGCCGTGCGACGCGTAGTCGCGCGCGATCGCCGCCGGATCGGCGCCGGGACGGATCGCGCCGGCGGACGGCGACTTGCGCTTGATCTCGGCGATCGCGCGCACGGGATCATGCGGGCCGCGCGCGAGCGCCCGCGCGAAGCCGCGCGTCGTACCGGAGAGGGAGAACGTCGGACGCACCGCGCGCCGCGCCGCGACCTCGTCGCGCTTCGCCGCGAGGATCTCGGCGAGCAGGCCGGTGGCCGCCGGTCTCACGGCGCCGCCTCGTGGCTCGCCGCCGCCCACGCCTTCAAGGTCGCATCGGCATGTCCGGAATCGATCGCCTGCATCGCCTGCGACGCTCCGTCGCGGAGATCTCCGGCGAGCCCGACCGCGACCAACGCGAGCGCCGCCTCCATCACCGCCGCGATCCGCACGGCGCGCGTCGGCGTCTTGTCCTCGCACGCGAGCACGCGGCGCAACACCGAAGCGTTCATGTGGGCGTCGCCGCCCGCGAGCTCGCCCGGATCGGCGTCGTCGAAGCCGAAGTCGCGCGGCGTCACCGTGCGCGACCCGAGCCCGCGCGTCTCGTCCCATTCGGCGACCAAGGTCTCGCCGCGCACGGCGACTTCGTCGATTCCCGCCGCGCCGTGCACGACGAACGCGCGCCTCGCGCCGAGCGCGCCCAACGCCTGCGCGACCGGCTCGCACCACGCGCGATCGAACACGCCGACGACCTGGTGCTTCACGGCCGCCGGGTTCGTCATCGGTCCGAGCAGGTTGAAGATCGTCCGCGTCCCGAGCTCGCGGCGCGCGGGCCCCGCGTGACGCGTCGCCGCGTGGAACGCGGGCGCGAACGCGAAGCCGATCCGCACGCGCTGCATGCACGCCTCGACGACCGCGGGCGCCGCGTCGATCTTCACGCCGAGCGCCTCCAACACGTCGGCCGATCCGCTGCGCGAAGACTGCGCGCGGTTGCCGTGCTTCGCGACGCACGCCCCCGCCGCCGCCGCGACGATCGCCGCCAACGTCGAGACGTTCACGGTGCCCGCGCCGTCGCCGCCGGTGCCGCACGTGTCGACGCCCCGCGACGGATCCGGACACGCGAGCGGCGTCGCGCGCGCGCGCATCGCCCACGCCGCGCCGGCGAGCTCCGTCGGCGTCTCGCCCTTCATGCGCAACGCGACCAAGAGGCCGCCGACCTGCGCCGGCGTCGCGTGGCCGTCCATGATCGCGCCGAACACCTCCGCGATCTCCTCCGCCGAGAAGTCTCGCCTCGCCACCGCGTGCGCGATCGCCTGCTTGATCTCCACTACCGCACCATCGCGAGGAAGTTGGCGAGCATCGCCTTGCCCGCGGTCGTCATGATCGACTCGGGATGGAACTGGACGCCCTCGAGCGGCGCGCGCGTGCCCGCGAACGCGCGATGGCGCACGCCCATGATCTCGTCGTCCCACGTCTTCGCGGTGACCTCGAGCTCCGCCGGCATCGTCTCGGGCGCGATCACGAGCGAGTGGTAGCGCGTCGCGACGAACGGGTTCTCGACGCCTGCGAACAAGCCCTTCTCGTCGTGGAAGACCTTCGAGGTCTTGCCGTGCATCACGGTGCGCGCACGCACGACGCGCCCGCCGAAGACCTGGCCCATGCACTGGTGCCCGAGGCACACGCCGAGGATCGGGATCCGGCCGGCGTAGCGCTGGATCACGTCCATCGAGATGCCGGCCTCGTTCGGCGTGCACGGCCCCGGCGAGATCACGATCGTCGACGGCGCCATCGCGGCGATCGCGTCGACGCCGATCGCGTCGTTGCGCTCGACGCGGACGTCCTCGCCGAGCTCGCCGAAGTACTGCGCGAGGTTGTAGGTGAACGAGTCGTAGTTGTCGATCAAGAGCAACATCAGACGCCCCCGCTCTTCGCCGTGCGGGCCATCGCGACCGCGCGCAAGACCGCGCGCGCCTTGTTCACGCACTCCTCGTGCTCGCGCGCCGGCTCGCTGTCGGCGACGATGCCCGCGCCCGCCTGCACGTGGATCTGATCGTCCTGCGTGACCAGCGTGCGGATCGCGATCGCGAGATCCATGTTGCCCGTGTACGAGACGTAGCCGACCGCGCCGCCGTAGATGCCGCGGCGATGCGGCTCGAGCTCGTCGATGATCTCCATCGCGCGGATCTTCGGCGCGCCGCTGAGCGTGCCCGCGGGGAACGCCGCGCGCAGGACGTCGACCCAGGTCTTGCCGTCCGCCAGGCGCCCGACGACGTGCGACGTGAGGTGCATGACGTGCGAGTAGCGCTCGACGACGAACTCCTCGGTCACGCGCACGCTGCCGGTCGCCGCGACCCGCCCGACGTCGTTGCGGCCGAGATCGATCAGCATCAGGTGCTCGGCGCGCTCTTTCGGATCCGCGGCGAGCTCGGCAGCGAGGCGCTCGTCGTCCTCGGGCGTACGGCCGCGCGGCCGCGTGCCCGCGATCGGGCGCAGCTCGACGCGCCCGCCGGCCAATCGGACCAACGTCTCCGGAGACGCGCCGGTGACGCGCGCGTCCGCGAACTGCAGGTGGAACATGTACGGCGACGGGTTGATCACGCGCAGCGCGCGATAGACGTCGAGCGGATCGACCGCGCCGCGCGGCACGGTGAAGCGC
>DATJIA010000141.1:0-37414 GCA_035493675.1 Kofleriaceae bacterium
GTGCCTCGGCCTGTTCGGGCTCGCCGCGTTCTCCGCCGAGCGGCGCACCAAGGAGATCGGCATGCGCAAGGTGATGGGCGCGAGCGTGCTCGACATCGTGCGGTTGCTCGTCTGGCAGTTCTCGCGCCCGGTCTTGATCGCGAACCTGATCGCGTGGCCGGTCGGCTTCTTCGCGATGCGCGCGTGGCTCGCGAGCTTCCAGCACCGGATCGATCTGACCGCGCCGCTCGTCGTGATCGGCGTGTTCGGCGGCGCCGCGCTGCTCGCCCTCGGGATCGCGTGGCTCACCACCGGCGGTCACGCGCTGCGGGTCGCGCGCCAGAACCCGGCGCGGGCGCTGCGCGTCGAATAGCGTGCTACGCCTGCGCGTGGCCTTCGTCCCCGGCTTCTCGACCTCCGCGACGCGCGGACGTCTCTACGTGATCCGCGAGCAATCGCTGTGCGTCGCGCCCGGCGCGCGCGTCCCCGTCGACGCGGCGCCCGACGACGCGATCTATCTCGGCGAGCTCGACGGCGAGCCGTGCTTCGCGTGCGCGGGCGATGGCGACGCGATGCCCGGCACCGACCTCGTCGCGCTGCGCCAGCTGTTCGGCGCGCTGCCCGACGAGGATTTCGGCATCGCCGCGCGCGCGCTCGGCCTGCTCGCGTGGGATCGCGATCACCGCTTCTGCGGGCGCTGCGCGGCGCCGACCGCGCGCTCGACGACCGAGCGCGTGCGCACGTGCGGCGCGTGCGGGCACGGCGCGTATCCGCGCCTGTCGCCCGCGGTGATCGTCCTCGTCGAGCGCGACGGCCGCGCGCTGCTCGCGCGCAACGCGCGCTTCCCGCTGCCGTTCTTCAGCACGCTGGCCGGCTTCGTCGAGGTCGGCGAGACGCTCGAGGACGCGGTCGCGCGCGAGATCCACGAAGAGGCCGGCATCACCGTCGGCGACATCCGCTACTTCGGCAGCCAACCGTGGCCGTTCACCGGCTCGCTGATGATCGGCTTCACGGCGCGCTGGACCGGCGGAGACCTCACGCCCGACGGCACCGAGATCGTCGACGCCGATTGGTTCGCCCCCGACGCGCTGCCGCGCCTGCCCCCGCCGCTCTCGATCGCGCGCGCGCTCATCGACGATTTCGTCGCGCGGTCTACAATGCCGCACGAATGAAGTACCTGCTCTCGTTGTCGTTGGTGCTCGCTGCGGTCGCGGCGGTGCACGCCGAGCCGATTCCAGATCTCCACTGGCGCATGGTCGGCCCGTTCCGCGGCGGCCGCACGCGCGCCGCCGCCGGCGTGACGTCGCGGCCCGATCTCTTCTACGTCGCGCAGGTCGACGGCGGCGTGTGGAAGACCGAGGACGCCGGCCGCACGTGGCAGCCGATCTTCGACGGTCAACCGACGCAGTCGATCGGCTCGATCGCGATCGCGCCGTCGAACCCCGACATCATCTATGTGGGAAGCGGCGAAGGGCTGCACCGCCCCGATCTCTCGGTCGGCGACGGCGTCTATCGCTCGGGCGACGCCGGCAAGACGTGGACGCACGTCGGCCTCGACGACGCGCAGCAGATCCCGCAACTCGCGGTCGATCCGAAAGATCCGAACCGCGTGTTCGCGGCGGTGCTCGGGCATCCGTACGGGCCGAGCGAGCAGCGCGGCGTGTTCCGCTCGCTCGACGGCGGCAAGACGTGGACGCGCATCCTGTTCAAGGACGTCCACACCGGCGCGTCGGACGTCGCGATCGATCCGCGCGATCCGAAGATCGTCTACGCCGCGCTGTGGGAAGCGCGGCTCGGCCCGTGGGAGGACAAGAACGAGTACGACGGCAGCGGCGGTGGCCTGTTCAAGTCGACCGACGGCGGCGCGACCTGGAAGCAACTCACCAACGGCCAGCCCGCGAACACCGCGCAGCTCGACGTCGCGATCGCGCCGAGCAACCCGAACCGCCTCTACGTCACGCTGTCGACCACCGAGCACGCCGACTACGCGAGCGGCAAGGGCAACGGCCTCTATCGCTCCGACGACGCCGGCGCGACCTGGAAGTCGATCACGACCGACGAGCGCGCGATGATGAAGATCGGCGGCGGCGATCTGATGGTGCCGGTCGTCGATCCCAAGAACCCCGACGTCGTCTACGTCGCGAGCATCGTCGCGATGAAGTCGATCGACGGCGGCAAGACGTGGACGTGGCTCAAGGGCGCGCCCGGCGGCGACGACTACCAGAACCTGTGGATCAACGGCAGCGATCCGCGCCGCTTCGTGCTCGTCAGCGATCAGGGCGCGTCGGTCACCGTCGACGGCGGCGCGACCTGGAGCAGCTGGTACAACCAGCCGACGGCGCAGCTCTATCACGTCGGCGTCAGCGCGGACGTCCCGTACCGCGTGTGCAGCGGGCAGCAGGAGAGCGGCTCGGTGTGCATCGCGAGCCGCGGCGACGACGGCGCGATCGGGATCCGCGACTGGCATCCGGTCGCCGCGATCGAGTACGGCTACGTCGCGCCGGATCCGCGCGATCCGGACATCATCTATGGCGCCGGGCGCAACGTCGTGTCGCGCTACTCGCGCGCGACGGGGCAGGTGCAGGACGTCACGCCGATCCCGGTGCGCGGCACGTATCGCGTCGAGCGCACGCAGCCGATCCTGTTCTCACCGGTCGATCCGAAGCTGCTCTACTACGCGGCCAACGTCTTGTTCTCGTCGACCGACGGCGGTCAGCACTGGCGCACGATCAGCCCCGATCTCGCGCATCCGAAGCCGGGCGTGCCGAAGAGCCTCGGCGCGATGGCGGCGTCCGACAAGGACGCGGAGACCCAGCGCGGCGCGATCTACGCGGTCGCGCCGTCGCACAAGACGACGAAGACGATCTGGGCCGGCACCGACGACGGGAAGATCTGGCGCACCGGCGACGGCGGCGCGCACTGGGCCGACATCACGCCGCCCGCGGTCACCGCGTGGAGCAAGGTCACGCAGCTCGACGCCTCGCACTTCGACGACACGACCGTGTACGCGTCGGTGTCGCGGCTGCGCGTCGACGATCTCGCGCCGTACGTCTATCGCACGCACGACCGCGGCAAGACGTGGACCGCGATCACGACCGGATTACCGCCCGCCCCCGTCGATGCGGTGCGCGAGGATCCGATCCGCAAGGGCCTGCTCTACGCCGCGACCGAGAACGGCGTGTGGGTCTCGTTCGACGACGGCGATCACTGGCAGTCGTTGCAGCTGAACCTGCCGCACACGTCGGTGCGCGATCTGGTCGTGCACGGCGATGATCTGATCGTCGCGACCCACGGCCGCGGCTTCTGGATCCTCGACGACGTCACCGCGCTGCGCCAGGTCGCGGCGACCATGCCCGACACGCTGTTCGCGCCCGCGGTCGCGATCCGCACGCCGCGCAGCACGTACCCCGACACGCCGATCCCGCCCGACGAGCCGATGGCCGAGAACCCGCCGACCGGCGCGATCCTCGACTACTACCTCGCGACGCCGGCGAAGTCGGTCGCGATCGAGATCCTCGACGACAAGAACGCGGTCGTGCGGCGCTACGCGAGCGACGATCCGCCCGAGCAGACCGACGAGGAGCTCGCGGCGCAGCTCATCCCCGCGTCGTGGGCGGCGCCGCGCCGTCGGCTCGCGATCACCGCGGGCATGCACCGGTGGATCTGGGATCTGCGGCGCCCGCGGCCGCTCGCCGGTCATTACGAATATCCGATCAACGCCGTGCCGCACGACACGCCGCGCGTGCCCGAGGGCGCGCGCGTCCTGCCGGGCACGTACACGGTCGCGCTCGTGGTCGACGGCAAGCGCGTCACGCGCGCGCTGCAGGTGAAGATCGATCCGCGCGTGAAGCTCGGGCGCGCCGCGCTCGTCGCGCAGAACAAGCTCGAGGTCCGGCTCGCCGAGCTGGTCACGCGCAGCTCCGAGGTCGTCTTGCAAGCGCGCTCGGTCGCCGAGCAGCTCGCGGCGATCAAGAACGCGCCGGCCGGCGTCGCGCCGCAGATCGCCGAGCTGCAGGCGAAGGTGAGCGCGCTCCTCGAGTCGAAGACCCCGGCGACCGTGACCGCGAGCCGCACCAGCGAGACGTTGTCGTCGCTCTACAAGTCGATCGCCGTCGACGCGTCGCCGACCGCGTCGCAGCTCGACGCCGCCGCCCGCGCCGAGAAGGAGCTCGTCTCGATCGAACAGCAATGGACCGCGCTCAGGTCCGGCGATCTCGCGCGCCTGAACGGCGCGCTGGCCGCGGCGAAGCTCGCCGAGATCAAGCCCGAGCGCCGCCCCGTCGCCGCCGAGCGCGACGGCAACGAGGAGTGAGTCGAAACTGAACGCGATGCTGCCGGCCTCTGCCTCACCCGAAAGCGATGCAGCGGCCACTGAGAGGGCATGAAGAAGATCGCGAAGAAGCTCACGCTGCGCATGGCGACGATTCGCAAGCTCGACGGCGTGACCGGTGCGATGTGGGGCAACACCGGCAACACGGTCGGGATCCCGCAGAGCGATCCGATGATCTGCCGGACCGGCGGCACCGACTGTCCCCGCCCGGGGACGGACGGACCGCCGTGCTGGGACTCTTTCCAGTGCTTCACCGTGGACTGCTGATCGCGTCGCTCACTGCGACGCTTGGATCGCCTTCCACAGCGACGGCTCGCCGGGCACGTCGAGCGTGATCTCCCAGATCATGATCCCGCCGAAACCCTTCGCGTACGCGGCGAGCTTCTTCATCGACGGCACGCCGGTGTAGCGCACGGTGCGGCCATTCACGGTCGTCTCGTCCTTGGTCCACGCATCGGCATCGGCGTCGACGATCTGCGGGTAGCCGTACTCGGCGCCGCTCGAGTCGGTGCCGAAGAAGCCGGCGCCGAGCACGACCTGCGCGGGCGGCACGCCCTTGTCGTTCGTGTAGTAGGTCATCGCGGCGACGCTGTCGTCGTAGCTCGAGTAGATCATGACGTTCACGAAGTCGAACGCGTGCAGCGTCTGATCGGACATGCCGTCCTGCAGGTACTGCGCGACCGCGGCGGTGACGAGCTTGCCCTTCGGGCGCAGCGCCGCGATCGTCTGATCGACGAACGCGCTGTAGTCGTCGCCGAGCGCGCCGGCGTCCTCGATGTCGAGGTCGACGCCGTCGAGATCGTGCTGCGCGACGAACGCGTCGAGCGACGCGACCAGCGCGGGGATGTTGCGCGCATCGCGGTAGCGCACGATCACCGACTGATCGCCGCCGCCGCCTCCGAGCGACGCGAGCACTGCGACCCCGTGCGCGTGCGCGGCACCGACGATCGCGGCGAGCTCCTCGTCGGACGCGCCGAGGCTCCACACGTTGTCGCCGTCGGGCCGCGCGAACGCGAGGTTCAGGTGCGTCATCGACGCGAAGTCGAGCTGCCCGGCCCAGTCCGCGTAGCTGCCGCGGTAGTTCGGTAGATACGCGATCACGCGCGGGCCCGGCGGCCCGGCGTCGGCGGAAGGCGCCGACGCGTCGGGCGCCGCATCGATCGCGCTCGCGGCCGGCGCATCGGTGCCGTTCGCGGGACCGCCGTTGTGAAACGAGCACGCCGCGATCGCGGCACTTGCGACGACGATGGATCGCATCGCATCACGGTACCGAAGACCGCCGCGCCCGCCGCCGACCGCGAGCTTTCGAGCACGAGATCGACGAGAAAGCGCCACGCGCCGCGCGCGCACGCGCGTACCGAAGAGAGATGCGCTCGGTGCTCGCGATCTCGCTCGCCGCATGCGCGAGCGGCGGCGCGCACGGCACGCGCGATCCGATCGATGCAGCTCCGATCGCGATCGACGCGGATCTCCGCCCGCCACCGCCGCAGCCCGATCCGATCGACGGCCCCGCGGCGCATCTCTTGATCGACGACTCGATCCACACGGGCGGCGTGTGGGGCGCGCCGATGGACTTCCACATGAGCGACTACCCGCTCGGCTGGGCGATCGCGACCGTCCACGCGTCGATGCTCTTGCGCGACGAGTGCATCCAGATCGGCCCCAACGCGGTGCTCGCGGTCGCGATGAAGGAGTCGCGGCTGCAGTGCGCGATCGCCGGCTCGTCGAGCCAGGGCGACGGCTGCTTCCAGATCGAGGACGGCTCCGCGTACGTCGAGCTCGGGCGCATCTTCCCCGGCCGCTTCACCGCGACGCACGCGGACGTGATCGGCGGCGATCACTTCGAGACCTCGGCGATCGCGATGGCGCACTACTACGTCTTCGCGACCGCGATGTTCCGCAAGTACGCGGCGTGCCCCGAGGCGTTCTTCGTCGCGCACCCCGATCCGCGCACGCCGCAGAAGGTGCTGACCGGCGCGTACAACCGCGGGCTGTGGTGGAGCGCGCTGCCGGCGATCTTCACGACCTGCGCCGATCACGACGTGATCTCGTGCTTCGACTCCGACGTCGCGCGCGACTACACCGGCGCGATCGTCGACTACACGCGCGCGCTCGACGCGACGCCGGCGTTCGACGCGCCGGTCGCGTGGACCGATCTCGCGGCGTACTGGGCGCGCATCGAGCCGCTCTATCCGGAGGTGAGCGACGACGTCGCGCTCGGCACCTTGCGCGCCGCCTTCGATGACGCGCGCGCCGGCGCCGACACGGTCTCGTTCCGCACCGCGATCCGTCCGATCCTGCGCGCGCTGATCGCGACCTTGCCGCCGATGGCCACCGTCGATCAAGCCGCGACCGGCGCGTGCGCGCAGAGCTACCTCATGGGCGCGGCGTGCGACGTCGGCGCCGCGTGCGTCGATCACGATCGCTGCCCGCGCGACGACGGCACGATCCCGTGATCAGGCGGTGCGCATCACGCCCGGCAAGCTGATCGGGAGTAGGCTGCGGGCGTGTGGCCTCCGCCGCTGCTCCGCGATCGCCCGCTCGCGATCCAGATCGTGCTCGCGGCGGTGCTGCCGATCTTGTTCGGCGTCGTCTGCGGCGTGCTGCTCGGCGAGTCCGGGCTGTGGTTCCAGATCGTCGTGAACGCGGGCGGGCTCGGTGGCGTGAACGCCGGCTTCGAGCACGACGGATGGCGCGGCGGGCTGCTGCGCGGCGCGATCGGCGGTCCGCTGTTCGCGATCGCGCTGATCGCGACCCACGAGGCGCGCGGCGTGCCCGCACAGGCCGATCTGCCGGTCGCGCTGCCGCTGATGGTGATCTTCTACGCGGCGATGGGCATGCCGCTCGGCGCGCTCGGCGGATGGCTGCGCCGCCGGCGATCAGGTCGATGATCGGCGGCGCCGCGGGCGCAGGAGCATCACGGCGAGCACGAGCACGATCGGCGCCGCGGGCGATTCGCCGCGCGATGCGCGGCAGCATCCGCCGGTCACGTACCCGCCGCCGGTGCCCGCGTCACCGCCTTCGCCGGGACCGGTGCGCGCGTCGGGCGCGCTCGCCGTTGGCGTGACCGTGAGGGAGACGTCGATCATGCTCGATCCGGTCGCGCCCATCGCCGCGATCGTGTAGTGCGTCGCGCCGACCGTCGCGGTGCTGCTCGCGGTCAGCGTGATGCTCGCCGTGTCGCCCGACGTGATCGTCGCCGGGTCGATCGCCGCGGTGACGCCGGCCGGCAGATCGGCGGCGGTCAGCTGCAACGACTGCGGCGAGCCCGCGTCGGTCGTGGTGCGGATCGTGTACGTGGCGGTGCCGCCCTGCGCGACCGTCTCTCCATCGTCTGCGGCCAGCGAGAACGATCCGCAGCTGGCCAGCCGGAACGACGCGATGCGCGTGCGCCAGTTCGAACGGCCGGCCTCCTTCTTGTACTCGTGGACGCCCCAGAACGTGCAGTCGTCGACGGGATCGATGTTCAAGGAGCTGTAGTCGCCCCACCGCGAGACGTTGCTCTGCGATCCGGCGCCGGCGACGATCACGCCCTCGCCCTGTCCCATCGTGCCCGGCGGATCGGACGGGATCCGCGCCGTGTACCGGATGCTCGGGTTGATCGACTTGCTCGCCACCGTGTAGATCGCGGCGACGTCGCCGGAAGCGTCCATCGCGACGCTCGGCATCCAACGATAGGCGCTGTCGGGCGCGAACGTGCCCTGCTGGAACACGGTCGGGTTCGACGGAGAGCGCAGCTCGTACCAGCGCACACCGCCTCCGTTGTTCGCGGTCACCGAGTGGCTCACGAGCAGCGATTCATGATCGGGGAAGCGGCGGTACACGAAGCGATTCATCGCGCGATCGGCGAGGGAGTCGAGCGACGAGCCGTTCGGTTGCGGCACGCAGGTGTCGCCCCCGCACAGCGCGGCGTAGGTCGCGATCGGAATCGAGGTGGGGCCCTGGAACTTGCTGTTGGCCGGCGTCGTGAAGTCCACGTGCAGCTGCCAGTAGGCGAGGGTGCTCTCGGTGTCGAGCGCGACGATCGGGTTGGGCGCGCCCGCCGGTGGGAGCGTCTTGCCGTCGAGGTCGGCGGCGAGCAGGCCGCCGTAGCTCGGGCCGCTGTCGAAGCACTGCATGGTCGCGTCGGCGGCACCGGCGAGCATCTTGGTGCGGTCCATCGCGCAGACCTTGCCGCCGTCGAACCCGCCGTTGTTCGGGAACATGTTGAACGTGAAGTAGTACGCGTCGGGCCACAGCGCGACCTTGGGATAGTCGTTGAGCGCCGGGAGGTCGAACTGGTATCGCGCGTAGCTGCCGGTCGGATCGGGGCTCGTCGACACGGCGACGCACTGGTAGTTGGAGCCTTCGATCGAGAACTGCGCGATGACCCAGCGATCGGCGAGATGGTCGTAACGCACCGTCGCGTCACCGTCGTTGGTCTGCGCGCACGCGCCGGGGAAGCCGCTCCAGATGGTGCCGGTGTCGACCGGGCCCATCACGACCGAACCGGTGCGCGAGAATACGGCGAGGGAGACGTTGACGACCTCGACGTAGTGGTCGGGCCCGATGTCACCGTCGGGGTCGGGGGGCACGCCGCCGGCCGTGAAGCCGGCCAGCCCGGCGCCCATGCCTTCGAAGTCGACCGTGGGCGCGCCGATCTGCTTCGGAGCGAAGTCGCGCTGGATCACGGGATCGGGTGAGACGACGCTGCGCATGCGCGGGTGCGGGATGCGATGCACGGGCTCCGCCTCGGGTGCGTCGTCGAGCCGCTGATGCGCTCGCGGCAGCAGCGCCAGCTCGCGCAGCGGCGGCGAGACGTCGTGCGCGACGACGTTCACGACGACGCCGCTGTCGGGCGAAGCCTCGGGACCGGTCGCTGCGCGGCAACCGCAGAACAGCTCGACACCCATGACGACCGCGAGCGTGCAGTGGCGCATGCGCCGTAGCGTCCTCCCCTCGAGATCGCAGTGACACCCACAGATCTTCGCAACCGCTGGCGGAAGACGCGCAGCGCCGCGAACCGCGCTTCGCATGACGCACCGAAGTTGTCGCGCCGCAGTTGCGAATGGTGTGGTGGCGCTCGTGATCGAGTCGCAGAGATCGAGCTGAGGCTCTCGATCGCGGCGCCTGCTGCTGTACGGTCGGCGGCGCACGATGTCGTTCCTCTGGGCTCTCCATCAGGTCCCGCCGACGCGCTGGCTCAAGGCCGAGATCGCCGAGCGCGCGCCGCACCTCAAGTTCGCGTTCGCGCGCCCCGGGCTGACGACCTGGAAGGTCGAGGGCGCCGCGGCGACGCCGGCGACGATCCTGCCGTCGTCGTTCGCGCGCGCGTTCGGCTTGTCGGTCGGTCGTGCCCGCGACGCGACGGAGGTGGTCGCGGCGATCGCGCCCTACCGCGATCGGCCGCTGCGGCTCCACGTGATGGAGCGCGACATCGACGTGCCCGTCGACGAGCAGGATCCGTCGATCCGCGGCACCCGCGCCGCCGCGGTCGAGGCCGCGGTGCGAGCGCACGCGCCCGCCGCGTTCCTCGACGAGGTCCGCGCGCGGATCGGCGATCGCGTGATCGACGTCGTCGTGCCGCACGGCCGCGAGCCCGACGAGCCGTGGCTGGTCGGCGTGCACGATCACGACGATCACCACGGGCCGTGGCCGGGCGGGGTCGCGCACGTGCCACCGCCGCCGGAGGCGCCGTCGCGCGCGTGGTGCAAGATCGAGGAGGCCCTGCGCTGGGCCGATCTCGAGCCGAAGCCGGGCGAGATCGCCGTCGAGCTGGGCTCGTCGCCGGGCGGCGCGAGCTACGCGATGCTGGTCCGCGGCCTCGAGGTCCACGGCGTCGATCCGGGCGTGATGGATCCGCGCGTGCTCGGCTTCCGCGGGCCGCACGGCAACCGGTTCGTCCACCACCACATGCCGGCGGCCGCGGTGCCGAAGTCGGCGCTGCCCCATCAGTACCAGTGGCTGTTGAACGACATCAACCTCGCGCCGATGGTCTCGCTCCGCTACGTCGAGCGGTTCGTCGCGCTCGCTCACGGCGGGCTCGCCGGCGCGGTCATCACGCTCAAGCTCAACGACGACGGCGTGTTCGCCGCGCTGCCCCGCCTCGTCGAGCGGATCGGCAAGCTCGGCGCGCGCCGCGTGCGCGTGACCCAGCTCCCCAGCAGCCGCAGCGAGGTCGCGGCGATCCTGACGTGGTAGCGACGCAGGCCTGTGAGAGGCACGAGTTGGCACGCGGTTGATGGCGACGTCGCCGCGTGCTCTCATCGCGGCGGTGGATGTCCGCGATCCGCTCCGCGCGGACGAACGCATCGCGCTGCTCGGCGCGAAGCGGCCGCGCGTCGCGCTGCCCGTGATGACGAAGGCGCGCCGCTCGCTGCCGCTGCTCGACGCGCGCCCGATCGATCGCGCGACGCGACCGCGCCACGCGGTCTGGGAGATCACGCTGCGCTGCGATCAGGCGTGTCGCCATTGCGGCTCGCGCGCCGGCGTCGAGCGGCCGCACGAGCTCACCACCGACGAGTGTCTCGATCTCGTGCGGCAGCTCGCCGAGCTCGGCGTCATGGAGGTCACGCTGATCGGCGGCGAGGCGTATCTCCGCCCGGATCTGCTCGACCTCGTCCGCGCGATCCGCGCGCGCGGCATGCACTGCACGATGACCACCGGCGGACGCGGGCTCGATCGCGAGCTCGCGCGCGGGCTGGCGAGCGCAGGCCTCGGCAGCGCGAGCGTTTCGATCGACGGCGCCGAACCGACGCACGATCGCCTTCGCTCGCCGGGCTCGCATCGCGACGCGCTCGCCGCGATGACCGCGCTGCGCGACGCCGGCGTGCGCGTCACCGTCAACACGCAGATCAATCGCCTGAGCCTTCCGGATCTGCCCGCGATCCTCGAGACGCTCGCCGCGCACGGCGCCGAGGCGTGGCAGATCATGCTCACGGTCGCGATGGGCCGCGCCGCCGACGAGCCGGACGTGCTGCTCCAGCCGTACGATCTGCTCGCGCTGTTCCCGCTCCTCGACGCGCTCGCCGCGCGCTGCGACGAGCTCGGCGTGCGCCTCTACCCCGGCAACAACCTGGGCTACTTCGGTCCGTACGAGCACCGGCTGCGCGGCACGCTGCCGCGCGGACACCACGGCTCGTGCGGCGCCGGTCGCACGACGCTCGGCATCGAGTCGGACGGCCTCGTGAAAGGCTGCCCGTCGCTCCCCTCCGACGCGTGGGGCGGCGGCACGATCCGCGATCACGCGCTCGCCGATCTGTGGGAGCGCGCGGCCGCGCTGCGCTACACGCGCGATCGCACCGTCGACGATCTCGGCGGCTTCTGCCGCACCTGCTACTACGCCGACACCTGCCGCGCCGGCTGCACGTGGACCGCGTCGGTGCTGTTCGGCCGCCCCGGCGACAACCCGTACTGCCACCATCGCGCGCTCGAACGCGATCGCGAAGGGCTGCGCGAACGGCTCGTCCTGCGCGCGCCGGCGCCGGGCGAGCCCTTCGATCATGGAATGTTCGAATTGATCGTCGAACCCGTGCCGAGAACCGGAGCCTCATGACGCGTCTCGAACCGTGCCCGCATTGCCATCGCCACGTGAAGATCACCGAGCCCGCGTGCCCGTTCTGCGCGCGCGCGCTCGCGTTCGCCGATCTCGCACCTCGCCCCGCACCGCGCGTCCGGCTCGGCCGCGCCGCGACCTTCGCGTTCGGCGCGATCGCGGCGGCGCAGAGCGGCTGCGGCACCGACACGCCGCGCAAGCCCGACGCCGCCCCCGCCGACGCGAGCCGCGACGCCAACACGGGCCCCGACGCCGACGGCGACGCCGCGGTGCCGATCTACGCCGCCGCGCCGACGACGCCGCCGAACGCCGGCGATCCTTCGCGCGGGTGAGAACACGAGATACTCGAGCGCGCGATGGAATGGCTCAACTACCACCACCTGCTCTATTTCTGGGCGGTCGCGAAGCACGGCAGCATCACCCAGGCGGGCAAGGAGCTCCGCCTCGCGCATCCGACGATCAGCGGTCAGATCCATCGTCTCGAAGAGGTCCTCGGAACCAAGCTGTTCGCGCGCAAGGGACGTAACCTCGTCCTGACGGACAGCGGGCGGATCGCGTTCCGATACGCCGACGAGATCTTCTCGCTCGGTCAGGAATTCCAGGACACGCTCAAGGGACGTTCCGGCGGGCAGCGGTTGCGGCTCGTCGTCGGCGTCTCCGATGTGCTCGCGAAGTCGATCGTGCACCGGATCCTGGAGCCGGCGTTCGAGCTGCGCGACAAGGTCCGCGTGATCTGCCGGGAGGACCGCTCGGTCGAGGCGTTCATGGGGGATCTGGCCGCGCACACCGTCGACGTCGTGCTGTCCGACGCGCCCGCCGGACCGGGCATGCCGGTCCGGACCTACAGCCATCCGCTGGGCGAGTGCGGGACGTCGTTCTTCGCGGCACCTCGGCTCGCCCGGTCGCGCCGCCGCGGGTTTCCCGACTCGCTCGATGGCTGCCCGGTGCTGGTGCCGGGCGACGATTCGACGTTCCGGCGCGCGCTGAACGATTGGTTCACGTCGCACGATCTCCATCCGCAGATCATCGCCGAGCTCGACGACCTCGCCTTGGCGCTGGTCCTCGGCGAGGCGGGCCTCGGGATCTTCGCCGCGCCGGACGTGCTCGCGACCGAGATCCGCCGGCGCTACAAGGTCGAGCTGGTCGGGCGCGCGAAGGACATCCGGCAGCGCTTCTACGCGATCTCCGTCGAGCGCAAGGTCGAGAACCGCGCGGTCGCCGCGATCTGCAGGGTCGCGCGCAAGCACATCTTCGCGTGAGCCCTCGCCGCGAGCATCACCGTCGACGGTACGTACCCTCGAAGATCCGCTTCCAATCGCCGCCCGAGGCGCGGTCGGTGCACACCGACAATCGATCCATGAGGACGGTGTAGCTCGTGCGCGTGGTGCGCGCGTCGACGGTCTCGTAGAAGATCGGCTTGTCACCTTCGGCGACGGCGTTGGCCTGCTGGCTCGCGGTCGCGGTCGGGCTGCGGAACCAGGTGACGGTGAGCGCCTTCGAGTGATCGTCTCGACGGAACACGCCGTGCGCGAACGCGTTCGGGCGCGCGGGCGCGGTCTGCATGTAGTCGCACAGGAGGAACCGTCCGTCGAACACCGTCTGGAAGACCAGGCGCCCCGACGAGCTGTAGTCGTTCACGCCGTCGGTGAGGTGCTCGGTCCCCATCCAGACGCCTTCGAGTCGTTGCAGCTCGTCATTGAACATTCGCAGCCATCCTCTCGATCAAGGCGTGGTGACCGCGCGCGCGACCGGCGCACTAGCGGCGCGGCGTGAACAGGAGCTCGCGGATGCGAGCCGGCAGGTCCGCGGTCGCGGTGGCCTCGGACAGCCAGTTCGCGAGGCCGGCGGGATCGAGCAGCTCGGGTCCGATCGTGACCAGCATCGAGCTCGGGTGGTAATGCTCGATGAACGCGCGCATCTGGTCGGACGCGGTGACGGGCTGCGTGGTGGCGACCGCGATGATGTCGGGCTCGAAGTGCGCCTCGCCGAGCCGAACGATCGCCTCGAGCTGCGTCGCGACCTCGAGGACCTGGCACCCAGCCGCGCGAAAGCCGGCCGCGATCGAGGCGCGGCGCGGCGGGTCGGCATCGATCAAGACGACCGAGATCACCCGCGCGGAGGCATGCGAAGCCGTCGTGAGCCCGTCGATGACGAGCAGCAGCGCGGGTGCCGTCGGCGCGGCGAACACGATCGCCGCGCCATCGTGCGTGATGCGACTGATCCGACCGGTGAGGCGTTGCCATGCCGCCAGCGGTCCGTCGAAGCGCAGCTCGAGCTGGACGACGTGCCCGAGCAGCCCCTCGGGCAGCGGGCTGTCGGTCGCCACGTACATCCCTTCCACGCCGATGTTCGCGAGCCGCCCGCCGTAGGTCGTTCCGAGCGCTTGGACCGTCACCGTGCCCTTCGGCTCGATGCGGGCGTGGCGGCGACGATCGGGCTCTTGGGTCGGGTTCATGGCGGAAGAAGCGGCGCACCATACGTCGCGGTCGCTCGTTCGACCATTCGATACTTCCGCCTCTCCCGACGAGAAACCCGACAGATCACGTCGTTCGGTAGCAGCACGGCCATGCGTGCTACAACGATGCATGGCGGTGGGCGATCGGGGCGGCGGCACGGAGGGCGATGGCTACGCCTTCGACGCCGTCGCACGCGCGCTCGGCTGCGCGTTGTCGGTCCCGCTCGTGGTGATCAGCCGCGCGACGCCGCACGCCCAGAAGGTGATCGGCGTGTACGAGTCCGAGCGCGGGATCGGCGCGCCCGTGTTGGCGGTGTCCGCGACGGCGCTGTGCCACCTGGTCGTGCAAGGCGCGAAGCCCGTCATCGTCCACGACGTGCGGCGTCGCATCGCGGTCGGCAGCGATGCGCTCGCGGCGATGGACATCGCGGGGTACGCCGCCGTTCCGATCGTCGTCGAGGATTTCGCGGTCGGCGCGGTGGCGGCCCTGGATCATCTCGTGCGCGCGTGGTCGGATCGCGACGTCGAGCTGCTTCGCAGCTTCGCGGACATGATGGCGCGCATGTTCGCGCTGGAAGCCGCGATCAAGCACGAGCGTGCCTTGACCTCGCTGCGGCTGCAGATCGCGGCGGCCACCGGCGTGCAGGAGGTGGTCGAGGCCGTCGCGATGCACATCGGCTGGTCGCGAGCCGCGCTGGTGACGGTCGAGGGCGGTCTGGTGCGAACGCTCGCGGCGCACGATGGCGATCGACCCGGCACTCGCATCGTCGCGACGCCGTGGCCGGTGGACACCGACCCGGTCGTGCGGGACGCGTTGCAGCGCCGGGCGCCCGTCTGGCACGCCGAGACGTGCGCGATCGCGATCCCCGACAGCTCGGCCGTGCTCCAGCTCTCCACCGATGACGAGGGATCGCAGGACCGGCTCGACGTCGAACGCATCGCGCCGTCGCTCGCCGCGCTCGTCGGCGCCGTGCTCCAGCGTGCGGCGCCCGACGACGCGCTCGACCGGCGCACCGGTGAGCTCGAGGCGCTCGCCCTCCACGACGAGCTCACCGGGCTCCTCAACCGTCGCGGCTTTCATGCGGTGGCCGGCGGCCAGCTCGCGATCGCTCGCCGCAAGGGCATTCCCGGGATGGTGCTCTTCGTCGACATCGACGGACTGAAGGCCGTGAACGACCGCGATGGTCACTCCGCGGGCGATGCGCTGCTCCGGCTCGCCGGGCAGGTCCTGCGCTCGACGTTCCGCGACGCCGACACGATCGGACGCCTGGGCGGCGACGAATTCGTGGTCTTCTCGATCGACGCGACCGAAGCCGATCACGCCGCGGTCATCGGCCGCCTGTCATCCGAGCTGGCGCGCGCGAACGAGTCGACCGATCCGATCTCGCGCCTCCGCTGGAGCGTCGGTCACGTCTGTTTCGACGGTGCCGCCGCCGACAGCCTCGCGAACCTGATCGTGGAAGCCGATCGGCGCATGTACTCCGTCAAGCGCACCACAGGGGGCCGTCTCTCGTAAGACCTCCGAGACGAGCTCGTGTTCGGCCCCGCTTGCTGCAAAAATACTTTGAGGTCAAATTAACGTCGTGAGCGGGGCCTGCGCGCACGGGCGACGTGTGATCCTGGTGGTCGACGACGATCCGGACCTGCGCCTGGTGATCGCGGAGGTGCTGGAGGACGATGGCTACGAGGTGATGACGGCCGAGAACGGTCGCGACGCCATCGAGCAGATCGCGTCGATGGTCGTGCCACCACTGCTCGTGGTCCTCGACCTCATGATGCCGGTCGCCGACGGCTACGCGGTCCTGCGTTCGCTGAGACACGAGCTCGCGCTCGACGTGCCGGTGATCATCTTCTCGGCACAAGCCGATCTCGGCGCGCCGCTGACGAATCCCGTTCGCGCGGTGCTGCGCAAGCCGATCTCCCTCTACGCATTCCTCGATGCCGTGCGCGCCTTGGTGGAGACCGGCGCGAGCGGCTGCGCGCGAGACTGATGATCGTACCCTGCGCGTCGTTCACGGCGCGCGCGCTGAGCGCGCCCGGTCTTCTGAAAAGGTTTGACCACAAACGAATAGCGCGGTAGTGCGCGGGCATGACGCGATCGATGTTCGTGCTGTTCCTTACGACCGTCGCCTGTGGGTCCGCGTATGTGTCGTCCCCTTCGACCGCATCGACGCCGCCCTCGGCGGCCGCCCCGCAGCCTCGAGCGGAGCTCGAGCTGCCGCGTACCGCACTGCATGGCGTCAGCTTCACACCCGACGCGCTCGATCGGCCGCGCATGTTGCTCGCGTCTCCCGCGCACCCGACGCCGCTCGACGAGCTCCGTCGCGCCTATCGCGAGACGGCGGAGATCGAGACCAAGCGCGCCGCCGGACAAGTGCTCGCCACCGCGCTCTATCAGGCCAGCCGGGAGGCGCGCGACGACGTCCAGGCACGCGCGCTCGCCGACGAGGCGCGCGCCACGTTGACGGAGCTGAGCACCGCCGCGAGCGCCGCGGGCGGCGTCAGCGAGGTCACGCTGCGCATGCTCGCGGTGCTCGACATCATGCACGATGACTACGCCGCGGCCGCCGACATCTACGCGCAGCTCGAGGCGCGCTTTCCGACGAGCCCGTGGTCCGGTGACGACCGCCTGTGGCGCGCGTACTGCGATCTGCGGCTGAATCGCGACGCCGACGCGCTCGCGCTCGTCGATGGCGCTGCACCGAACAAGGACGCGCCCGAGCTGTCGTACGTGATCGCGTGGGCGCGCTGGCGCAACGGCGACGGGCCCGGGGCGGTCGCCGCGATCACCGTCGCCGCGCGCGCGTGGACCAGCGCGTCGACCCGTCTCGAGGTGCAGCGCGACGCGATCGTGATGCTCGCGCGATCCGGTGTGCCGGCCGATCGAGCCGCCGCGACGGTGACCGCGCTCGACCGCGGCACGCACGCGGCATCGCTCTTGCGCAGCCTCCACGACGCCTACGCGTACGCGGGCCGATGGAACGACGCGATCGCGGTCGCCGAGATCCTCGCACGCCAGAGCGGGCTCGGCGCGGAGGACGTCGCGGCGCTGCGCGCCGACGAGGCGCGCGACGCCACGCGGATGATGGACACCGAGCACGCGGCGACGCTCGCCGCGCTCGCCGTGGCGGCGCTCGATCGGTGCGGCGCCGGATGCGCGAAGGAGACGAGGGACCTGGTCGCGCGCACGGTGCACGACCTCGCCCTCTACGATCACTCGCTGTACGCGGCGTCGTTCGACGCTCGCCTGCTGGAGTCGACCCGCGCGCTCTATGCGCTCTACGCCCGCCTGCCGGACCGTGCCGACGCGACGACGATGCATGGATACGCGGCGCAGCTCGAGCAGACGGCAGCTCGCGCGCCCCGCGGCCGGAGCCCGCTGAGCGCGGCGGTGATCGGCGCAGTCCTCGGGCAACGCGCGCAGGAAGTGCAGGCTTGCTACGAGCGCGCCCTGGTCGCGGCGCCGAGCGCCAAGGGCACCCTCACGCTCCACGTGCGTTTCGCCGGCGACGGCTCGTATGTCGAGGGGCGCAGCGAGCCCGCGGGCGCCGATGATCCGATCGCCCGCGTCGGCGCTTGCGCGCTGCATGCGGCGTCGTCGTGGAGGCTCCCTCCGACGAGCGGCGATGGCGTGGAGGTCGCGCTTCCGTACGAGCTCGCGCCGTCGACCGGAACGCACGGATAAACGGCCACGTCACAACTGTGGAGGCACACCAGCATGTACCGTCCGTCCATGAACAGACTGCTCGTGATCGCGTTGCTCGTCGGGGCATGCGGTGGTGACAGCGGCACGAAGCCCGATGCGGCGACGATCGATGCGGCCGTGACGCCGGACTCGGCATCGCCTGACGCGTCGGTCGATGCCTCGCCATCGGCCAAGGAGGGTCAGATCTTCCTCGGCGAGCTTCGCTCGTCGACGAACCAGTCGACCACGGTCGTGGTCGGGATGTTCATGGACGGACCGCTCTACCACAAGCTCGGCTCCGCGGACGGCTGCGACGCGATCGACGACATGCCGGCGAGCTCGCTGGCCGCAGGCTCGATCACGGTGACCGGCACGACGAGCGACGTCACGCTCGCGCAGACGAATGGCTCGAGCTCTCCATACTATGCGAGCTCGCAGGTGCCGGCCGACCTGTTCACGGCGGGGGCGACCCTGACCGTGACCGCGACCGGCGCCGTCGTGCCTGCGTTCACCGGCGGGGTGGTCGCGCCACAGCCGCTCGCCGACGTGGTGTTCCCCGACTCGATCTCGCGCGCGGCGCCGGCGACGATCACGTGGACCGCGGGCACGAGCGACACGATGTGGTTCCTCGTGGCCTCCGCCGACGCGACGCCCGGTGGGATGCTGTGCAAAGCGCCCGACAACGGTTCGTTCACGCTGACGACGAACGCGATCGGCCTGTTGCCGCCCGCGGTGACGCAGCTGACGATCGTCGCGTACCGCATGAACGAGGTCCCGGTCACCGCCGGAGCCTGGACCGTGTACGTGCGCGCGGCCGACGGCGTCGTCGCCGACACGACGCCGATCGGTCCGTGAACCCGGAGGTCCGCACCGCGTGCGCGCGCGCTGTGAGGGAGTCACAACCAACCTTGGGCCCGCGCGCGCACGCGGCGACGGAATCAATTGCCGAGCGCGAGATCGACGCGGCGATCGATCCGCCACGTCGTCTCGTCGGTCCCCGTCGCGTCGAGCGCGCCGCGGGTCGACTCGGTGAGCTTCGCGCCTTGCACGCCGAGCTGCTCCAGGTAGCTCCCGACGGCGTGCGCGCGCTTGGTGCCGAGCGCGAGGTTGTACTCGTCGGTGCCGCGCGGATCGGCGCGGCCGACGAGGTGCAGCGAGCGCCCCTCGAGCGGACCGTGCGTCACGCAGTCGGCGATCTTCTGCAGCGCGTCGCGATCCTGCGGTAGCAGGTCGAACTGGTCGAAGTCGAACTTCGGCGCGCGCGCCTGATCGTCGAGCGCGAGCTTGCACTGATCGACGAGGTCTCGCGACGCGGTGAGGCTCGGGCTGATCGGTCGCGGCGCGGTCGCGGTCGCGGTCGGCGCCTTCATCGCCGCGGTGGTCGGAGCCGGGGCGACCGGTGTCGGCGTCTCGGCGGTCTTGACCTGCTGCTTGTGCGCACATGCGGCGAGGAGCGCGGTGACGAGCGCGAAGGACGCGTTCCTGGTCATGGGAATCTCCTGTTGTCGATCGGGAGGACGGCGGCGCGCGGTCGGCGTTCATCGCATCGTCGCGGTCACGCCCGCGTCGATCGACGGCGGCGCGACGGCCGGCGGCGCCGCCACCGACGCGTGAGGCTCGAGCTCCTCGAGCCGGGCCTCGGCGGCCGTCAGCTGACTCGTCAGTCGCTCGACGGTCGACTGCAGCGCCTTCCGATCCGCGACCGCTTGATCGCGATCGACGCGGGCCTTGTCCCGATCCTTCTCGGCGCTCGCGCGCGCCGCGATCGCGGCGTCCCGATCCTTGGCGGCCTGCGCCGCCGCAGCGATCGCCTGATCGCGCTCGCGCGCGGCGCGCTCGGCGTCGGCGACGGCCGTGGTCCAGTAGCCCTTGTAGAGCGCGCGGCCGAACTCCGCGGCGTCGCGCAACCCGCGGGTCTCCGTCAGCTCGTCGACCAGCGCGCGCGTCGCCTGGTCGGCGTTGGCGAGCGCTTTCTCCTTCGCAGCGATGATGCCCTGGTACTCGCGCTGGACGTCGGTCAGGGCGCGCTGCACGTCCGCCAGCGACTGCGTGCGCGCGCGCAGCTCGCCCTCGGTCGCGGCGAGGCGCTTGCGCGACTCCGAGACGCGCCGCTCGAGATCGTCGTTCTCGGCCTCCTGTGTCGTCATCTCGGCGTCGAGCGCCGCCTTGTCGGCGCGCAGCCGACGCACGCTCGCGTACGAGACGAGCGTGCCGATCGCCAGGCCGAGCGCGAGCAGGGCCGTCAGCGAAAGGCGCGGGTTGCGTCGCGACCACAACCACGCGCGCACCGCGGACGAACGATCGAGCGACGTCGGCCGCAGCGTCAGGACCGCGTCGAGCTCGGCGGCGAGCTCGGCGGCGGAGCCGTACCGGCGCACCGGCTCGGGGGCCATCGCCTTCTCGACGACGCGCCTCACCCGGCGCGGGATCCTCGCGCCCCACGACGTGCGAGCGAGCGGTGGAGGACGTCGCGCCGACGCGGCGTGCTCCCACGCCTCCGCGTCGATCGTCGTCTTCCACGGCGCGTGTCCGGTGAGCAGATCGTATGCGAGCGCGCCCAACCCCCAGACGTCGATGCCGACGAGCCGTTCGCGCTGCTCGGCGTCGCGCGGATCGAGATCGATCGGCAGACCGCGCGCCTGCTCGGGCGCCATGTACGCGGGCGTGCCGGCGATCCGGATCGCGCCGGCGCCGTCGCGGCGCAAGAGCGCCATCGCGCCGGTGCCGGCGACCGCGCTGACGGCGAGCCCGAAGTCGGCGACCCGCGCGCGTCGCGTGATCGGCGTGATCAGCACGTTGTGCGGCTTGAGATCGCGGTGGAAGACGTTCCGGAGGTGCGCGTCGTGGACGCCGAGCGCGACATCGCGCACCCAACGCAACGCCTCGTCGACGGTCCGCGGTCGCGTGACCGCCGCCGACGCCGCGGGCACCGTGACGTCGCGATCGACGTCGTGCTCGCCGACGAGCTCCATCACGATGAACGGCGTGTCGCCGTCGTCCTGGACGTCGAGCACGCGCACGACATGATCGCTCACCACGTCGCACGCCGCGCGCGCCTCGGCGAGCGCGTCGTCGAGGACCGAGGAGCTTCCGGACGCGAAGACCTTCAGCGCGACGCTGCGCCCCAGCTTCTCGTCGAACGCCTGCCACACGGTCGCGGTCGCGCCGCGCCCGAGGCGCAGCTCGGGCCGGTAGCGGCGATCGCCGATCCACGCGACCGTCTCGTCGTCGCCGTCGGTCGCCGAGCCGGTGTGGAGCCACATGAGCGCTTGCTCCGCGAGCGCGCGATCGCCGCCGAAGCGCTCGGCGACCAGCGCGGGCCATTCGGCGGACGGACGGGCCGCGATCTCCGAGAGCGTCGCGCGCACGGTTCCGGTCACCGGGAGGCTCCGTTCCCCTCCTCGATCCCCTGGAGCAGCACCAGGTACCGAGTGCCCTCGGCGAGCCGGCGATTGGCGGCGCCGAGCGAGATCCCGAGCGCCGCGGCGATCTCGCGCTGCGTCTTCTCCTGCATGTGCAAGCGGAGCGCGCGGCCGACCTCGCGCGGCTCCACGATCGGGATGCGCACGCGCGGATCGACGGCGCCGGTCTCGAGCTCGGCGACCCGCGCGGCGATCCACGTGCGCAGCTCCGCGAGCTCGACCAGCTCGATCAGATCGGCCTCGTCCGGCAGCAGGATCGGTCCGTCCAGCGATTCGGTGGGACCACGCCGGCGGAGCTGCTCGATGCGATCGAGGATGAAGCGACGCACGCTCTCGCCGATGTGACGATCCTCCGGCGGCAGCTGGCGCAGTCGTTCCCACTCGCCGCTCTGCACCCATCGCGCGACGAGCGATCCGAGGATGTCGCGGGTCGAGAAGGAGCCGCCGTAGTTCATCGAACGCTTGACCTTCCGGATGATCCGCTCGAACTGGATCGCCATGCCGTCGTCGACGTGCGATGTGCCGCTGCCCATCGAGCTTACGGTGCCCCGACCGCGGCGCGAGTGCCAGCGGGCTCGGTCGGCGACGGCACCGGCGGTGCGCGGGGTCACGCCGGATAGGACGGCGGAATCGTTCCGGTGTTCATTCGTTTGACCTCAAATCATCCGGTGAACGCCCGGCGGACGGCGCCGTCTTGGTAAGGGAAGGAGATCGTATGCGGCAAGCACTCGGCATCGCGGCAGCGCTCGCGCTCTGCCTCCCCACCGTCGCGCGCGCCGACGATCCGCACCACGCGGCGGCTCGCCCGGGTCGGCTCGGCATGGTCGTCGTCGCGCTCGACCGCGCGAAGCAGGTCAGCTTCGCAGGCGGCAAGGAGGGCGTCCTCGTCCAGCAAGTGACGACCGGTTCGGCTGCGGCGAGGGCCGGCGTCGAGGTCGGCGACGTG
The DNA here is from genome assembly GCA_035493675.1 of Kofleriaceae bacterium. Taxonomy (GTDB): domain Bacteria; phylum Myxococcota_A; class Polyangia; order Haliangiales; family Haliangiaceae; genus JAIOQA01. The sequence continues at coordinate 22,352 of DATJIA010000141.1, forward strand.
ATCGCCGGCGTCGCGGGCACGCCCGTCGCGGCGCCACGCGCGTACCAGGCGATCGTCAAGACGCGCAAGGCCGGTGAGCCCGTCGCGCTGATCGTGTTCCGCGGCGACATGCCGCTCGCGCTGCTCGCTCGGCTCGACGCGACGCCGATTCCGGCCCTCTCGTGGATCCCCGACTGGAAGGACATCGCCCGGCACCTCCGCGCCGGCTCGGGCGCGAAGTAGCAGCGCGGTCACCCCTCGCGCGTCCGCACCGCGTCGGCGAGCGACATCCGGCCGACGCCGCGGAGCGCCGGCCACTGCGCGAGCAGCAGCACGCCGACGATGCCGCCGATCGCGATGCCGACGGTGGTCGGCGTGATCACGTAGGGGAGCGTGAACAGATCGCTGGAGAACGCGCTCGCGAGCCGGCGCGTCGCCGCCATCGCCAACGGAAGCCCGATCGCGATCCCGATCGCGGCGATCGCGAGGTGCTCGATCGTGAGCCCGAGCCCGAGCTCGCGCTGCGTGCGGCCGAGCGCGCGCAGCGTGGCGAGATCGCGACGGCGCTCGAGGACGCCGAGGGTCGCCGTGTTGAACAGGATCGCCGCGGCGAGCACGGCGCCGAAGAAGAGCATCGCGCCGAGCATCGCCCAGCCGAGCCCCATCAGGTCCTTCATCTGCGCACGCACCGCGGCCGTGTCCTGGACGTGCGCCGCGTCGGGCATCGCGGCGACGGCGTCGCGGACCGCCTGCGCGCGCGCGGCGTCCGTGCGCAGCGCGACCTGCGTGACCGAGTCGCCGAGCCCGAGCGCGCGCGCGGCGTCGTCGCGCCGCATCGAGGCGACCGGACCGAGCGCGGCGTCGGCGACGCCGTCGACGTGCAGCGGCTTGCCAGCCACGACGATCGAACCGCCGACGCCGACGCCGAGCGCGCGGGCGAGGCTGCGGGTCAGCACGATCCCGCCCGGCGTCGGCGGGATCGCGGTGCCGTCGGAGTCGACGGAGCGCACGAGCGTCGCGTCGTCTCCGAGGCCCTGGATCAGCGCCTCGACGCGATGGCCGCTCGCCTCGAGCACGGCCGGCGCGGCCGCGATGCCCTCGACGCGGGTCACGCCCGGGATCGCACCGAAGCGCGCCTCCACGTCTGCCCGCGACACCGGCGCGCGGAGATCGATCCGGAGGTCGTCGCGGCGCGCGTGATCGAAGGTCGCCTCGAACGTGCGCTTCATCGAATCGAGCAATCCGCCCGTGGTCACGACCACGACCAGCGCGGCGGCGACGCCGAGCGCGGTGGCCAGGCTGCGCAGCGGGCGGCCGAGCACGTCGCGGATCGCCATCCGCATCGGCAGCGGTGCCGGAAGACGCCGCGCGAGCCGCGCGAGCACGCCCGTGCTCGGTCGCGGCGGCCGCATCGCGGCGGCGGGCGCCTGGCGGCTCGCGTGGATCGCGGGCACCAGCGCGGCGAGCGCGCAGGCCGCGGTTCCGAGCAGCGCGCCCCACGCGGCGAGATCGAGGTGCAGGCTCGTCGAGACGTACGGGATCCCGAGCTCGGTCGCGTAGGCGTGCGTCATCGCCGGCGCGAGCGCCATGCCGCCGGCGGCGCCGAGCAGCGAACCGGCGATCCCGAGCGCGATCCCGTGCGCGAGGTAGTGGCCGAGGATCCGCGCGCGGCCGACCCCGAGCGCGGTCAGCGTTCCGATCAGCGGCCGTTGCGCGTCGACGAGGCGGGCGAGGATCGACGCGACGATGAACGCGCCGACGCCGAGGAAGAAGATCGGAAAGAACGCGGCCATGCCTTGATAGCCATCGACGTCGAGCTGCAGGAGGCGGACCCCGGTCAGCCGATCGGCGGGCACGGTGCGGATCACGCGCGACGGCCCGAGCGTCCGGACGATCGCGCGCGCGACGTCATCGGAGCTCGCATCGCCGGCGACGTCGACGAGGAGCTGGGTCGCGTCCGCCGGCACGTCGCGCATCCACGCCACCCCGAAGCTGTCCAGGCTCGGCATGATGTCCTCGGCGTCGCGCGCGACCCACAGATACTCTGCGCTCACGCCGATGCCGCTCACGACGACCTCGCGTCCCGACACGCGCATGGTCTCGCCGACCCGCAGGTGGTGATGCTCGGCGAGGTGTTTCTCGACGAGGATCTCGTCGTCACCCGCCGGCAGATCACCGGTCGTCACGAGCACGCGATCGAGCCGCGAGGGCAGGGACAGGACGCGGAGCTCGAGGTGATGTCGACCGATCTCGGCCACCGGCGTCGAGATCGTGCGCCGTTCGACCGCCGCGACTCCGCGCAGATCGGCGATCCGCGCGACCTCGTCCGCGCTCGCGTGATCGACATCGACGTGGAGATCGGCGAGGGCCAGCCGTTCGCGCGTCGCCGCGTAGCTGTCGCGCAGATCGACGTACGCCCCGGCCGACGCGATGAAGAGCATGACGCCGAGGCCGACCACGACGAGCACCGCCGCGGTCTGACCCTTCTGCCGGCGCAACTCGCGGGCGAGCTTGCGGCCCAGCACGTCAGCTCCTTGCCTTTCGTTCGTCGGAGACGACGCGCCCGTCGCGCAGTCGGATCACGCGATCGGCGAGCGCGATCAGCTCCTCGTCGTGCGTGACGATGACGACCGCGCAGCCCACCTCGTGCGCGGCCTCGCGAAGGAGCTGCGCCACCTGCAGCCCGTTCTCGCGATCGAGCGCGCCGGTCGGCTCGTCCGCGAGGAGGAGCCGCGGCCGCTTGGCGAGCGCGCGCGCGACCGCGACCCGCTGCTGCTGTCCACCGCTCAGCTCCGACGGGAACCGATCGAGCTGCGCCCCCAGGCCGACGCGTTCGAGCCAACGCGAGGCGTCCGCCGACGTGCCGCCGGTGAGCTCGCTCGCGACCAGCACGTTCTCGCGCGCGGTCAGGCTCGGCACCAGGTTGAAGAACTGGAAGACGAACCCGACCACCTCGCGACGGAGGAGCGTGAGCTGCCGGCGAGACAAGCCGGTGAGGTCGCGGCCGTCGATCACGACCCGGCCCTCGGTCGGAGGATCGAGCGCGCCGACCAGGTTGAGGAGCGTCGTCTTGCCGGAGCCGCTCGGTCCGAGCAGGAGCGTGACCTCGCCGGCGCCGAGCGCGAGATCGGTCGGGAACAGCGCGCGCGTCTTCACCGCCGTCCCGTACGACTTCGATGCGCCCTCGAGGCGCGCTGCGATCCGCGGTTCCGTCATGGAGATAATTTGAGCACAAACCATCTCGGCTGCGATGTCGAGGGCGAGCTCTCCGCTTCGGTCGACCGGCGCGTGCCGCAGGTTGCCGCGATGCGGATTCCACTCACTCATCTCGGCGGCGGTGCCAGCGCGCGGCGAAGTCGCAACCACCGACGCGTCGGTGGGAACCCCGCGATCGTCGCGAGCACGGCCCACATCCACCACAGGCCGTGCAGATCGTTCCACGCGGCGCACGCGGCGACCCCGATGAAGCTGCCGGACGCGACCATCAGGTCGAGGTCCATGATGCGGAGCTGTGCGAAGGCCGGATCGCGGCTCATGTAGAACCGCGCCGCGCGACGCATCATGGAGATCGGCTCGGCGCGCGGGGTCTGACCGTCGAGGACCCGCTCGAGGTCGGAGGCGAGCGCGGTGACCGTCGGGTAGCGATCCGCAGGCGCCGCGCGCAGCGCGCGCTCGATCACGGCGACCAGCGGGCTCGGTGCTTCGGGCCAGGCATCGCGCAGCGGGCGCGCGCGGCCGGCGGCCACGCGCGCCGTCACCTCCCGCGCGGAGTCGCCGGCGAACGGACGCGCGAGCGAGGCGAGCTCGTACAGCATCACGCCCAGCGTGAACACGTCGGAGCGTTCGTCGAGCGGCTCGCCGCGCGCCTGCTCGGGTGACATGTACAGCGGCGTCCCCGCGCTGAGCGCTTCGAGTCCGGACGGCATCACGGCGCGGAGACGATCGCCCGCCGGCCCGGGGAGCGGAACGGCGAGCCCCCAATCCATCACGAGCACTTCACCGTCGTCGCCCACCATCACGTTCGACGGCTTGAGATCGCGGTGGAGCACGCCCCTCCGGTGCGCGAAGGCGATCGCCTGCGCGACCTGTTGCAAGACGCGCAGGCGCCGCGGCAGCGGCATCGCGTCGCGCGCGGACGCGTCGGCGCGGAGGCGCTCGAGGATCCGATCGAGCGGCTCGCCGGCGGCGCGCTTCATCACGAAGTAGGGCTCGCCGTCGGGGCCCGCGCCCAGATCGTGGACCGGCACGATGTTCGGGTGATCGAGGTACGCGGTCACGCGCGCCTCCCACAGGAACTGCGCCGTCATCCGCGGGTCGTGGCCGAGCTCGCGGCGGATCCGTTTCACCGCGAGCTCGCGCATCAGGTCGCCGTCCCAGACGCGCTCGACGACGCCCATCCCGCCCGCGCCGAGCGGTCCCAGCGATGCATAGCGGTGATCGCCGACGGTGGCGTGCGCACGTACGCCGCCGTCGACGGGCGCGGGCAGCTGGGTCTCGCCGAGCGCCGTGACCGTACTTCCCGCGTCGAGGTGTAGCCCCGGCTCTTTGTGACTCATGGCGATCGCCCTCTGATGACCATCCGTAGAAGTTTGTGCTCAAACTAATATCCGATCGGGGGAAGTCCGAGGGATCGATGTCGCAGAATGCGACACTTCGGGTCGCGGGGCACTTTGCCCCGAAAGCGCTGGACCCGCAGGTGTGAAAAATGTTTGAGTACAAACGAATGAAGGAGGTCGCGGGCCCGATCGCCGAGACGCCGCGCGGATCCAGACGCGCGCGGACCGTCGAGGAAACCGTCTCCAGCATCTGGACCGAGCTGGTCCGGCGCAGCGTCCTCGCGCTCCTGCTCGATCTCGACGGCACGCTGATCCCGTTCGCCCCGACGCCCGAGCAAGCCCAGCTGGATCGCGCGGCGCAACGCATGCTCGAAGCGCTGCAGCGCGCCGGCGTCCAGGTCGTGGTCGTCTCCGGACGCGCGCAGCCGGCGCTCCAGGGCCTCTGCGCCCGGCTGCCCGGGGTTTGGTGGTTCGCCGAGCACGGCAGCTGGCGATATGCCGAAGGCGAGTGGGCGGCACCGCCCGCGGCCGCATCCGAGCTCGACGAGCTCGCACGATCGCTCGACGCGCTCGCGCGGGCTCCCGGTGTGCGGCTCGAGCGCAAGGCGCGCTCGCTCTGCCTCCATTGGCGGCTCGTGGATCCGGAGCTGCGCGACGAGCTGATCCGCGGCGCCCGTCTGATCACGGACGAGTGGCTGGAGACGCACGCCGAGTTCGAGAGCCTCGACGGCGTCCTGGCGCTCGAGGTGCGGGCACGCACCTCGCACAAGGGCACCGCGGTCGCGTGGGTGCGCGAACGGCTGCCCAGCGCGCGCATCATCGCGATCGGCGACGACGTCACCGACGAGGACATGTTCGCCGCCCTCGGGCCCGGTGACGCCGCGATCGCGGTCGGCGCGCGCCCCCTCGTCCACGCGCGTGCGCACGCTCGGCTCGCCGGGCCGAGCGCCGTCCGCGAGCTGCTGCGCTGGTTGCTCGACACTCGCTTGGGCAGCGACACCGGACCGCCGCCCCTCGACGGGATCGAGTCCACCGACGCCGCGCGCCTGCCCCGCGCGCCGCTGCTGGTGCTGTCGAACCGAACGCCGCCGTCCGAGGAGCTGACGCGCACGCGTGGGGTCGGCGGCTTGCTGTCGGCGTTGGAGCCCGCGTTGCGCTCGCGCCGCGGCACGTGGCTCGGTTGGAGCGGGCACGAGCGCGAGGGCGAGCCCTCGATCATGGTGCGCGATCGCGACGAGCTCGCGATCGCTTGCTTCGATCTCCCCCCGCACCTGCGGCAGCGCTTCTACGGCGGCTTCTGCAACCGCGCGCTGTGGCCGCTCCTGCACAGCTTCCCGAGCCGCGTGTCGTTCTCCGACGAGGACTGGCAAGCGTACATCGACGCGAACGAGCGATATGCGGCGTTCGCGGCGGAGCTCGCCGCGCCCGACGGTGCGATCTGGGTCCACGACTTCCATCTACTGCTCGCCGCACGCGCGCTGCGACGACACGGACATCGCGGCGCGATCGGGCTCTTCCTCCACGTGCCGTTCCCCTCGCGCGATCTGTTCGAGACGCTGCCGTGGTACCGAGAGCTGCTCGACGGCATGCTCGCGTTCGATCTCGTCGGATTCCACACCGAGCAGTGGGCCGAGCATTTCCGGGAGACCGTCGCGGGCGTCCGTGGCGTGCGCTTCGAGCGCGATCGCGTCGTGCGGGGCGACGACGTCACGACGATCGGCGTCTTCCCGATCGGCGTCGATCCGGAGGCCTTCGCGGCGAAGTCGTCGCCGTCCCCCGAGATCGCGGGGCTCCGCAGCGCGCTCGGCGGCCGGCGCATGATCCTCGGCGTCGATCGTCTCGACTACTCGAAGGGGATCCCCGAGCGGCTGCTCGCGTTCGAGCATTTGCTCGAACGCTTCCCGGAGTGGCGCGGCCAGGTCTCGCTCGTGCAGATCTCCGTGCCGTCGCGCGCGGACGTGCCCGAGTACGCCGAGTTGCGGAGCCGCGTCGAGAACCTCGTCGGCCGCATCAACGGTCACTTCGGCGAGGCGGACTGGGTGCCGGTGCGCTACCTCTACCGCTCGTACGATCGCGACATGCTCGCCGAGCTCTATCGCCTCGCCGACGTCGCGCTGGTCACGCCGCTGCGCGACGGCATGAACCTGGTCGCGAAGGAGTTCGTCGCCGCCCAGGATCCCGCCCAGCCGGGCGTGCTCGTGTTGTCGCGCTTCGCCGGCGCCGCCGCCGAGCTCGTCGACGCCGTGCTCACCAACCCGTTCCATCCCGACGGGCTCGCCGCCGATCTCGATCGCGCGCTGCGCATGTCGATCGCCGAGCGGGTCGCGCGCCAGCACCGCCTCTATACCAAGGTCTGCGGCAACACGCCGGCGCAGTGGGCGGACCGGTTCCTGTCCAGACTGGCGGAGACTCGCGCGAGCTGACCGATCAGCCGCGCTTTGCGCGATGGTTCTTGTCGACGATCCCCGCGATGATCACGAGGAACGCGATGAGACGCGGGATGAACGCGATCGCGCTGTGGTCGCCGGACGCCGCGCCGATGCCGAGCAGGGTCCAGTTGACCGCGATCAGCGCGAACGCGAACGCGAACGCGTAGTAGAGGCGGTCTCTGCCGCGATGGCCGAGGCGCACGAAGCCCAGGGCGACCACGAGGCACAGCGTGACGCGCCCGCCGTCGAGGAGCGTGGACAGCGTGTCGAGGTTCATGGCGCCTCCCACATCAAGCCGAACGCGAGCACGCCGACCGACGCGAACGAGACCGCGCTGCGGAGCCATCGCAGATCGACGTCCGGCACGATCACGAGATCCACGACGGTGAGCAGGTTGTTGAGGAACAACCCCACGAAGCACAACGTGCTCCAGACGAGGAGCCGCTGGCGCGACTGCTGATAACCGCGCGCGAGGAGGATCGCGCACACCAGCGACGTGACTGCGCACAGGATGTACACGAGCTCAGCCATCGGAGCCGCCTCCGTCCTTCTTCTTGGCGATCACGAACGCGTCGGCGAACGCGCGATTCGCGCGCGCGCGCATCCGCTCGAGCGCCGTCTTCGACATCAACGTGACCACCTGCATGCGATCCGCGCGCTGCATCTCGACGAGCGCCTCGACGTGCCGAGCCCACGGTCCGTTGGCCTCGAGGCGATAGCCATCGGATCGTTTCTCGAGAACGTGCGCCGAGACCAGGCCGCGCAAGGCCTCGTCCAGCGGGATGGGATCGAGGTGTAGGTCGTTCGCGAGCGCGACCGCCGCGCGCGGCGGCTGGGCGCCGTGCAGCGCGAGCACGACCTCTAGCTTCTCGAACGAATCGAGGATCTCGATCATGAAGGCCGTGACGAGATCTCGGCGTGGGTCAGACAACGGATCGTCCTCGGATCGTGGCGGGGCAAAGTGCCCCGGGTCTGCCCACCGTCACACACGAATCCTTTGAGTGCAAACGATCTGGTGCGGAACGAGGCTGCGGATCGTTTGTAGTCAAACGATTCCTCGATCTCCGCCGCGGTCGGGGCGACCGCCGGCGGCTTCCAGCAGGCGGCGGCGGTAGGCCGCGATGACATCCCTCCGGTCGATCATGCCGACCAGACGTTCGCCCTCGCCGACGACCGGGACGACCTCCATCTCCTGAACGGCGAGGAGGTCGACCGCGAGCTGCACGGGGTCGTCGGGCGCGACCACCGGGACCTCCTCCGCCACCAGCTGGAGGGCGCGTTCCGACGGAATGTTGCGCAGCCGCGTCGGCCGGACGAACCCGATCACGCGCTCGCCGTCGAGCACGCCGACGAGCGGCGGCACGCGACCGTCGAGCTCGGCGAGCGCGTCGGCGACCGTACGCGTCTTGTCGAAGGCGATCGGTGTCCGTGCACCATCGAGGAGCTGCGCGATCGTCGCGCCGCCGAGCGCGTCCTGGAGGAGCTCGCCGCGGTGCGCGGGCGACTCGGCGCGGGTCCGGACCTGCTCCGGGTAGATCGTCCAGCGATGCACGATGATCATCGAGAGGCACACGACCAGCATCGATGGCAGGAGGAGCGAGTAGTTCCCGGTCAAGTCGCCGACCATGAGCAAGGTCGAGATGGGCGTCTTCGCGACGCCCGCGAAGAAGCCCGCCATGCCGACGATCGTGAACGGACCGACGTTGGGGACGACCTCGGGAAACCAGGTGTGGAACAGCGTGCCGACCACGGCGCCGAAGCAACCGCCGATCACCATCGACGGACCGAACACACCGCCGGAGCCGCCCGAGCCGATCGTCACCGAGGTCGTCACGATCTTCCCGAGCGCGACGAACAGGAGGATCGCGAGGGGCGGTCCGATCGCGCTGACCTCGCTGACGGCGCGCTGCAGCGTGCCGTAGCCCGAGCCCATCACCGCGAGCGCCGACGGATCGGCGGCGATCTCGTAACCGACCAAGCCGAGCACGCCCACGAGCAGCCCCCCGATCGCCGGCTTGACGTGGTTCGGGATCGACCAGCGGCGGAACGCGCGCGTGACGCGATCGAACGTGGTGACGAACGCGATGCCGCCGAACGCCGTGACGAGCCCGAGCACGCCGAAGCAGGCGAGCGACGCCGGCTGATCGAACGCGAACCCGGCCGTGCCGGTGAACAGATGGCCGAACCCATGGACCGAGCAGTAGATGCTGTAGCTGACGATCGACGAGAGCAGCGCGGGCACGACGACCTCGGCCTCGATGTCGGGCTCGCGATAGAGCACCTCGGCGGCGAAGATCGCGCCCGCCAGCGGCGCGCGGAAGATGGCGCCGATGCCGGCCGACACGCCCGCGGCGAGCAGCACGCTGCGCTCGCGCTCGGATCGCCGCAGGAGCGTACCGAGCAGGCTCCCGAAGCCCGCGCCGATCTGGGCGATCGGGCCTTCGCGTCCCGCGCTGCCGCCGGAGCCGAGCGTGAGCGCGGACGCGAGCATCTTGACGGCGGGAATGCGTGCGCGGATGACGCCGCGGCCGCGATGGTACGCGCGGATCGCGGCGTCGGTCCCGTGCCCCTCGGCTTCGGGCGCGAAGTGATAGACGAGCAGCCCGCTCGCCAGGCCGCCGAGCGCCGGCGCGAGCAAGAGCAGCCAGGGCACGAACGCATGGGCCGCCGTGAGCGCGGTCGGCTCGCCGCCGGCGGTCGCCGGGATCGTGCCGACGATCGTTCCCCAGAAGAAGCCGATGCATCGATCCGCCAGCCACTTGAACGCCAGCGCGCCGAGCCCGCCGACGACGCCCACCAACCCCGCGAGCAGGAGCCAGTCGTAGACGCGTCGGAGGTTGAAGCGTTCGATGTGCGCGCGCACGTCGCCCAGGCCGGCCAAGAAGTCCTCGAAGCGACGCGGAGAAGGCGTATGGACCACGAGCCCCAGTAGTCGACCACGATGGAGGCCGCCGACAAGTAGTTTGAGGTCAAATTAATGTGAGCGTGGCCACCGGCGCGGGTCGCGGTTTGACGCGGGCGCCCATCCCTTCTACGCTGAGGAGTCCGATGGTCACCGTTCCTCCGATCCCGAGGCTCAAGGGCGACACGCTGGAGTTCATGCAGCGCCTGTGGAACGTGGCGCACGCGCTCGAGGTCGCCTCGAAGCGGATGGCGCGCACGCTCGGTGTCACCGGCCCGCAGCGCCTCGTGCTCCGGATCATCGGGCTGCATCCGACGATCACGGCGCAGGCGATCGCTTCGACGCTCGGCATGCATCCGAGCACCCTGACGGGCGTGCTCGCCCGGTTGGAGCGGCGCAAGCTGATCGCGCGCGTGTGGGATCCGAGCGACCGCAGGCGCGCGCGGTTCCGCTTGACCCCGGCCGGCAAGCGCGTCGACGGCGAGCGCAAGGGCACGGTCGAGGCGGCGGTCCGACGCGCGCTCGTCCGCGCCGACGGTGACGTGCGCGCCACGCTCGCGACGCTCGACGTGCTCGCTCAAGAGCTCGTGCGCGAGGAGTGAGCTACGGGCACGGCGGCAACGGCAGGACCAGGACCGAGCACGGCGCGCACCGCGCGATCGCGGTCGCGGTCGAGCCGGCGAGCATGCGCCGGCCGGTGTGCCGGCGCCGCGTGCCGACGATGATGAGCGCCGCCGAGACGTTGTCGGCGGCCTCGCGCAAGGCGGCGGTCGGCTCGGCTTCGAGCACCATCGTCTCGCCCCACGCGTTGGTCGTCCACAGCGCCCGCCGCAGCCGTCGCTGCGCGGCATCGACGCGCTCCGATTGCCACTCCTCGCCGAGCACGAAGCGGCCGCGCGCCGCCGGTGACGGCTCGACCGCGTGCACGATCGTGAGCGCGAGCTCCGCACCGCGCGCGAGCTCGCCGGCGGCGCGGATCGCCGGGAATCGGTCGTCGCGGAGATCGGTGCCGACGATCGCGGCCGCGGCGGGCTCCGAGCGGCGCGCCACCAGCACGGGCACGGGTGCGTAATCGACGATCGAGGTGATCCGGCCGCGCTCCGCCGCGGCGTCACCGACGACGACGGTGGCCGCATCGTATGACCGCGCGATCGCCGCGACGCCGCGCGAGCTGAGCGCGCCGTGGCCCGCGATGGTCTCGATCTCGGCGCCCCCGCCGGCGGTCCGCGCTCGACGCCGCCAGATCGCGGACGTCTCACCCCGTCCGTGCGGATCCGTTCGATGGTGCAGGACGACGATCGGCCTGCCGATGCTCGCGGCGCGCGCGAGCGCGATCTCGTTCGCATCGGCGTCCGAGCCGGCGACGACCAGGGTCCGCCCCGCGCTCATGACCTCGGCGGCTCCACGCCCACGACCAGGTGCGCGACGTCGTGTTCGTCGAGGAGGCCGACGATCGCGCCGCGGGCGTCCACGACCGGCACCGATCGTAGATCGTGACGGAGCAGCAGCTCGATCGCGGCGTGGACGTTGTCGTCGGTCCGGATCGAGACCGCGGCGATCATCACGTCGGCGGCGATCGCGAGCTCGCCGACCTCCGGGTTCGAGGCGACGATGCGGAGCGCCTCCGCGGCGACGAGCCCGCGCAGCAGGCCGTCGCGGTCCACCACGGGGAAGACGTCCTGGTCGTGCGCGTCGGCGATCCGCTGGCTGAGCGCGGCGATGGTCGCGTCGGGCTCGATCACGACGATCGCGCGCCCGGGGCGCAGCAGATCGCCGCACTTCATGCGATGGAGCGCGTCGACCGGTGACTGGTGCACCGGCGAGTCGCGCAGCGTCTTCGGCTGCGCCGGGTAGAGCGTCACGCGGCGCAGCGCGACGAACGCGACGCCCTCGGCCAGCATCAACGGCACCAGCAGGTCGTAGCTGCCGGCCATCTCGGCGACGAGGATCAGCGCGGCGAGCGGCGTGTTCGCGATACCACCGTAGAACGTGCCCATCCCGACGAGCGCGAACGCGCCCGGCTGGATCGTGGGGTCGCCCAGCACGATCTGCGCGGCCACGCCGAACGCGCCGCCGAGCAGGCCGCCGATCGCGAGCGCCGGCGCGAAGTCCCCTGCGCTGCCGCCGGTCCCGATCGTGAAGCTCGACGCGATCACCTTCGCGACCGCGAGCCCGAGCAGGATCTCGACCCCGAGCCAACCGTCCGGCAGCCAGTCGGCGCCCGTGATCGCGACCTGCGCCGCGCCGTATCCGCCGCCGAGGATCCCCAGCCCTTCGCCGGGACGGCCGAGGATGCGGCCGAGCACGACGATGACCGCCAGCGCGAACGCGCCGAGCGCGAGGCCGCCGAGCGCCGGCCGCGCCCATTCGGGGCCGGGCAGACGTCGCGACGCCCGCTGGCCGAGGCGGAGCGCCGCGACGAAGATCGATGCGCCCGCAGACACGACGACGGCGAGGAGGATGAAGAGCGGGATGTGGCGCGGGCGGAACGCGTACGGCTCGAGGTGCCCGAACAGCGTCGACTGGCCGAAGACCGAGATCGAGATGGAGTAGGCGATCACCGACGCGAGCACGGCGGGGATCAGCGCCTCGGACTCGAAGTCGTCGCGGTAGAGCATCTCGATCGCGATCAGCGCCGCGCCGAGCGGGGCGCGGAACACCGCCGAGATGCCCGCCGCGATCCCCGCGACCATCAGGACGCGACGCTCGCGCGCCGAGACGCCGAGATACCGCGCGATCGTCGAGCCGAGCGCGCCGCCGATCTGCATCGTCGGACCTTCGCGCCCGCCGGAGCCGCCGGTCCCGAGCGTCGAGATCGACGAGAGCGACTTGACCCACAGCACGCGCCGTCGCACGACGCCGTTGTCGTGATGGAACGCGTCGATCGCGGCGTCACCGCCGCCTCCGCGACACTCGGGAGCGAAGCGCGAGATCCAACCACCGAGGAGCGCGCCGAGCGCCGGGATGACCAGCAGCAACCACAGCATGCCGGTCCCGCCGCCGCTCGATCCCCACACCTTCTCGCCGTGGGCGCGCAGCGGCTCGTAGCCGGCGAGCTGCTCGAGCGCCACGTGTTGGATCAGCTCGGCTCCTGCGAAGAACGCGCAGCCGATCACGCCCGCGCCGAGGCCGACCAGGGCGGCGTGCAGCAACGTGCGTCCGACGATCTGGAGCTCGAGCGGTTGCTCCGCGGGCGTCACCCAGGCGAGCAGACCGCGGAGCGGTCGCAGCACCACCGCGGTCGCCGCGACGAACGGGTTGGGCTCACGTTCGCCGGGATCCGGATCGGGCACCGCGCGATGCTAGCAAAGGTTTGTGCTCAAAGTAATGTGCGACCGGGAGCGTCGAAATCGCTGGCAGGAGCGTCGCCCGGGTGGCAAGGACGACGCATGCCGCGCAGGTTGCAGTCGCGCTTCCTCGCCGCCTTCGCCCTGGCGATCGCCTCGTTCGTCACCTCGACGATCTACTCGGCGCATCTGTCGCGCCGGATCGACGAGCGCGCGAGCAGCATCGCGGTCGAGCTCATGCCCTCGATCGAGCGGCTGTCCGAGACACGAAATCGCCTCCGAGCGCTGGCGGTCGCCGTGGCCCGCGATCAGGCCGCGACCGACGCCGCGTCCCGGGCCGCGGTGGTCGATGCCCGCGACCAGGTCGACGATGCGTTCGAGCGGCACCTGGCGGTGCCGGCGAGCCACGTCGGCGAGCAGACGCAATGGGCCGAGATCCAACGCTCGCTGGTCGCGGTGTCGCACGCGATCGACGAGGACCTCCGCGCGTCTTCGTCCTCGCCGGGGGTCGCGTCGCGGGCCCATCGAGCGATCGACGCCGCGGCCCGGTCGATCGGCAAGGTGATCGCGCTCGACGTCGAGCACGCGCGCGAGCTCGCGGTCGAGATCGAAGGCGACCGGCGGTGGGCCACGCGCGTCGCCTTGCTGCTCGACCTCGCGAGCGCGGTCTTCACCGCGATCGCAGCGATGCTCGCGCTGCGGGCGCTGCGTCATCACCAGCAGATCGTCGAGGAGCGCAACGCGTTGCTCGCGCGGCGCGCCGACGAGCTCGAGCAGTTCGCCAGCCGGGTCGCCCACGACATCGTCGGTCCGTTGTCGGTCACGAGGCTCGCGATCGAGAGCGCGTCCATGCGAGCGACCGAGCCGGCGCTGACGACGCTCGAGCGCGGGCGTCGCGGCGTCGATCGAGTCAACGGAATCGTCGACGGTCTCCTCCGGTTCGCGCGGGCCGGAGCGCGGCCGGAGCCCGGCGCCTCCGCGTCGGTCATGCCCGTGGTCGAGGGCGTCTGTGCCGAGCTCGAGCCGGTCGCGCGACAGGCGGGCGCGATCATCGGCGTGGAGGCGCGCGCGAACGTCGCGGTGGCGGCGCACGCGGGCGTGCTCGCGAGCGTCGTCGAGAACCTCGTCGGGAACGCGATCAAGTACATCGGCGATCGCGCGGCGCCGCGCGTGCGTGTCCGCGTGAGCGCCAAGCCCGGCGTCGTGCGCATCGAGGTCGAGGACAACGGGCCCGGCATCGACCCGACGATCGTCGACACGTTGTTCGATCCGCACGTCCGCGGACGCGATCGCACGAAGCCCGGGTTCGGCCTCGGCCTGGCCACGGTGAAGCGGGTCATCGACGCCCACGGAGGAACCTGCGGCGTGGTTTCGCAGCCGGGATCCGGCAGCGTGTTCTGGATCGAGCTCCCCGCGGCGCACGCGGCGCGCACGGTCGAGAAGCGCACCGCCTGAGCTGAACGGATCGCGATCGCGCGCGTCTTGGTGGATGTAGCCCCTTCGTCGGCGCGGATCGGAGAATCCATCCTCATCGCCCTCCTGGTGGTCGCGCATACGTGGGAGTTCGCGTCGGCGAAGGGGCGGTCTCGTCAGGAGCAGCAGCCACACATAGATGTGGAGACGCGCTGCGTCATCCCCTGCCATCCTCGCCGGCCGGAGGCACACGACGACGACGAACCGCATGCGTCAGGGGCAGCGACGGCGATCGCGAGAAGAATCGCCGCGTCGATCGCGCCTCATTCGGCGTCGACCGCGTCGGTCGAGGTGATCGCGCCGCACGCGACCGCCTTGCCCGGCTTGCCTTTCTTGTCGTCGTGCAGCACGAGCGTGTGTCCGACCACGGAGTGCTCGCCGTCGAGCATGAGATCGCCGTCGGATTGATCGACCGAGCCCGAGGCACCCTTCGCGAC
>DATJIA010000142.1:0-14167 GCA_035493675.1 Kofleriaceae bacterium
GTCACGCACTGCGCTTCGAAGAGCGCGTTGAGGAAGAGGCGGGTGCCCTGCGATTGCGA
The DNA here is from genome assembly GCA_035493675.1 of Kofleriaceae bacterium. Classification (GTDB taxonomy): domain Bacteria; phylum Myxococcota_A; class Polyangia; order Haliangiales; family Haliangiaceae; genus JAIOQA01. The sequence goes on from DATJIA010000142.1 coordinate 60, forward strand.
GCCGGAGGTCACGGGGACCGACGTCGAATACTTGTGGCCGCCGAGGTAGCTGACCTTGCCGCCGCACTCGGTGGCGCGCGGTTGCGCGGTGCCGTCGGCGGACAGGACGATCACGCCGCAGCCGTCGACGTAGCCGGTCATCCAGAGATCTTGATCGCCGGGGCCGTCCTTGCCGGTGAGCAGCGTGACCTGGCGGTTGTTCTTGTAGGTCGTGCCGAGGTACGAGCTGAGGTTGTACGAGGGCTCGCTGCCGGTGGTCGTGCCGAACATGCCGTCGAATTGGTTGTACGGGATCTCGGGGCGCAACACCTTGACGTCGGCCGACGCGGGTTGCGTCGAGACCTCGTAGCCGGGGATGTCGAGCCACGTGTTCTTCGTCGGCAAGCAGCAGTCGGCGCCGTTGCATCCACCCTTCACGCACGCGTAGCCGGGATCACCGCAGGTGCCGTTCGGGCACGCGGGCGGCGTGCCGGTGGTCGTGAGGAAGTGACCGTCGCGCGCGTCGTCGTCGAGGAACGGCCACGCGTGGTTCGGCACGGTGTTCTCGTACGCGTTCACCGCTTGGCATTCGGCGAAGAAGTGCACCGGGTACTTGAGGAACTCGCGCACCTCGGCGACGACCTCGTGGCCGTTGTACGTGATGTTGCCCGTGCACTGCTGCTGCGTGTCGGGGCACGCCTTGCCGTCGCACAAGACGGTCTCGCGCGCGGTGACGTCCCAGTGCATCGACATGATCTGGCAGTAGGCGGGCGTGCCGTCTTGCTTGAAGAGCGCGCCGTTGTGGTGGTTCGTGTCGGGCGCGGCGCACGTGCCGAGTGGGCCCATGATCGCTTCTTCGGTGAGGAGATCCGGGTTCGCGGTGCCGGGCCCGCACGTGTTGGTGCCGCACTTCGTCGTCGGGAACTCGACGCCGGTCGACTGCGGGATGCCGGCCGCGCGCAGGTAGCCGGTCGCGATGTCCTCGTTGCCGTCGGCGAACACCGCGATCGTCGGCGGCGCGCTCATCTTGCGCGCGACGTAGCCCGTGAACGACGCGGTCGTCTCGTGCACGCTGACGACCTCGAACACGGTGCGCACCGCCCACGTGTTGGTCGCCCACTTGGTCTTGTCGTTCCACGCGTCGATGATCGCGAGCGCCGCGTCGTGATCGGCGGCGTCGATCGCGAACGGACCGCCGCGATACTTGTGCGTGCCGAGCGCCGAGCCGCGCGCGGCGACGCCCGCGTCGTCCCAGATCACGTTGGTCGTCGCCGTGAAGTCGGGGCTCGAGGTCGGATAGCCGCACTTCACGCCCGAGCCCTCGACGCCGCAGTCCCACGCGCACGGATCGCTCGAGTCGTTGCACGCCTTCGCGTGATAGGTCTTCGACGGCTCGATCATCCAGTAGACCTTCACGCCGTGCGCGAGGAGCTGATAGATGAGGCCGTACGCCTGGAACATGCCCGAGTCCTGATACGAGAGATCCATCGGGATGATCAGGCTGCCGGTCGCGAACGTCTTCGGGCCGCCCATGCAACCCGGATCGTCGGGGTTGCACGGCGCGGCGTCGGGCGTGCCCGACGCGTCGATGCCGCCGTTCGAGTCACCGCCGGGCGAGCTGTCGATCGCCTTGTTCCCGTTGTTGCCGCACGCGATCACAGCGAGTGCACAGACGACGGCGAGTTTGCGCATGGTCCCCATTCTCGCTGATCTGTGTGGTGTGAACCATCGCTGACGATGCGTGTGTGATCGCACGGACGTCGCGGCGAGGTGTGGCAGGCCGGGGCACACGGTGGTTGGCAGGGCGACTGCAAAAAAGCCCGAGCATGAGGACGGCCTTCGCTTCGGTCCTCGTCGGACTCGCCGCGTGCGGCGGCGCAACGCAGCACGACTCGCCGGATGCGAGCGTCCCCCCGGCTGCCGATGCGTCGCCGCACGCGGCGGATGCCGCGACGACGTGCGCGCCGTGGAAGGTCCAGCTCGACACCGATCGCCCGCCGGCGCGACCGCGAGCGCCGTGATCGCCAATGGACGGCTCGTCCTCACCAGCGACGGCGCGCGCGACGGCGTGTGCGGCTCCGATCTGCAGCCGTGCTCGGAGATCAGCGGCGGCGGCGGCGCGATCCGATCGGATGCGTTCGACGGCGCGTGCGACCTGCTGCCGTGATTGGCACGCGCGATGCTCGCCGGGGTGATCATGACCTGGCTCCGCTATGGACACGCGAAACCGGCGCGCGGTGACGCCGCCGACCCGTTGCTCGACCAATTCATGCGCGAGCTCGACGTCTGCGAACGCCACTCGATCGAGGTCGACGCGCCGCCCGCGGTGACGATGGCGGCGGCACAGAAGGTCTCCCTCTACGACTCGCGCATCGTTCGCGCGATCTTCCGCGCCCGCGAGCTGATCTTGCGCGCCGAGCCCGACCCGCGATCGCGGCGCGGCCTGCTCGAGGAGCTGAAGGCGGTCGGCTGGGGCGTGCTCGCCGAGATCCCCGGCCGCGAGCTGGTGCTGGGCGCGTTCACCAAGCCCTGGCAGGCGAACCCGGTGTTCCACGCGATCGCCGCGGGCGAGTTCGCCGCGTTCGCCGAGCCCGACAACGTCAAGATCACGGTCACGCTGCGCGTCGACCCGCGCGCCGACGGTGGATCGATCTTCCGCACCGAGACGCGCGCGATCGCGACCGATCCGGCGGCGCGCAGGAAGTTCCGCCTGTACTGGTCGCTGCTGTCGCCGGGCATCATCCTCATCCGCATGGCGCTGATGCCGCTGGTGCGCGCGGCCGCCGAGCGCGCCTGGCGGATCGAGGGCGACGACGTCGTCGAGGATCCGCGCGCGCAGCTCACGCACGCGACGATCATCGACGCGCCGCCGAGGGACGTGTGGCCGTGGTTGCTCCAGATGGGCTGCCAGCGGGCCGGTTGGTACAGCTGGGACCTGCTCGACAACCACGGCAAGCCGAGCGCCGATCACATCATCCCCGAGCTCCAGCACCTCGCGATCGGCGACGTGCTGCCGGCGCGCCCGACCGGCGCCGAGGGCTTCGAGGTGATCCGCATCGTGCCGGAGCGCGCGCTCGTGCTCCGCGGCGTGTCGCCCGCATGGACCGGCACGTGGTCGTTCGTGCTGGTGCCGATCGGCAGCGGCCAGACCCGGCTCGTCACCCGCTATCGCGCGGCGTATCCGCCGAGCACGAAGATGGCGGTCATGCTGCCGGTGATCGCGACCGCGCACGCGATCATGGAGAAGAAGCAGCTGCGCACGATCAAACACCACGCCGAGCACATGCACGGCGCGCCCCGCGTCACGCCGGCAGCGTGATCGTCACGCTCAGCCCGCCGCCGTCGCGGTTCGACAGCGCGACGCGGCCGCCGTGCGCCTCGGCGATCTCGCGCACCAGCGCGAGCCCGAGCCCGGTGCCGCCGCGCTTCGTCGAGTAGAACGGTAGGAGCGCGTTCGCGAGCACGCTCTCGGTCATGCCCGCGCCGCGATCGCTCACCTCGATCGCGAAGCCCGCGGGCGCGCGACGGATCTCCAACGTGATCTCGGAAGCGGGCGAGCCCGACTCGTGCGCGTTGCGCAAGAGGTTGACCAGCGCCTGCTCGAGCTGCGCGGCGTCGGCGCGCGCGGGCGCGTCGGGCAGCGCGCCGATCACCCGGAACCCGATCTGCGTCCGCACGCGCTCGACCAGCTCGCTCCACCGGATCGGCTCCAGGCGCGGGGCCGGCAGCTTCGCGAACTTCGCGTAGCCCTGGATGAAGCCCTCGAGGTGGCGCGCGCGCTCGGCGATCGTCGCGAAGACCTTCTCGAGCTGCTCGTGCTGCGCGCGCTTGACCAGCTCGCTGCCCGAGTGCGCGAGCGACGCGATCGGCGCGAGCGAGTTGTTGAGCTCGTGGCTGATCACGCGGATCACCTTCTTCCACGTGCGCACCTCTTGGCGATGCAGCTCCGCCGTGAGATGGCGCAGCACGAACAGCTCGTGCGGGCGGCCGTTCAAGCGGAAGCCGCTGCGCGCGAGATAGAAGATCTCCTCTTCGTCGTCGCGCTCGACCGCGAACAGGCCGTCGCCGCCGCGCGCGACCGCCTCGCGCAGCGGCAGCGGCGCGGCCTCGAGCACGCTCGCCAGCGCCTGTCCCTCCATGCGCCGCCCGCCGCCGAGCAGCTTCCGCGACGCGAGGTTCGCGTAGACGATGTGCCCGCCGGGATCGACGAGCAGCATCGCGACCGGCGTGTTCTGCACCATCGTGTCGAGCAAGAGCTCGCGCTGCACCAGCGCGGTGCGCTGCTGGCGCAGCGTATCGCCGAGCTGGTTGTGCGCGTCGACGAGATCGCCGAGCTCGTCGCGCGGCCTCCACGCGAGCGAGAACGCGAAGTCGCCGTCGCGGTAGCTGGTCACCGTGCCGGCGAGCGCGCGGAACATCGCGGTCATCGGCGACAGCGGGCGCCGGATCAGGAAGATCGTGAAGGGGACCGCGATCGCGAGCGTCACCGCCGCGGCGATCCACGCCGAGCCGATCCATCGATCGATCGCGATCGCGATCCCGACCGCGATCGCGACCGCGAGGCACGCGCTCCCCGTCACTCGCCACGACAGCGAGCTGCGACGACGAGACGCTGCGGGATCCGGATCGGTCATTCGCGCGGGATGGAGAGCTTCTCCATCCTGCGATAGAGCGCCTGCCGGCTCAAGCCGAGGTCGGCCGCGGCTTGCGCGATCACGCCGCCCGCGCGCGCGAGCGCCGCCTCGATCGCGCCGCGATCCGGCTCCTCGACGGCGAGCGTGGGCAGGGACAGATCGGCGGCGCTGATCTCCGCGCCGCCGACGAGCAGCGAGGCCCGCTTCAAGACGTTCTTCAGCTCGCGCACGTTGCCCGGCCACGCGTGGCGCGCGAGCGCGTCGCGCGCGTCGGCGCGCAGGCGCTTGCCCGGCTCGAGGAAGTGCTCGGCGAGCGGCACGATGTCGTCGGGGCGCTCGGCGAGCGACGGCACGCGGAGCTCGATCGTGTTGAGCCGGTAGTAGAGATCCTCGCGGAACGTCCCGCTCTTGATCATCGCGGGGAGATCCGCGTTGGTCGCGCTGATCACGCGCACGCGGACCTCGCGCTCCTTGTTCGAGCCGAGCCGCTCGAAGCGTCCGGTCTCGAGCACGCGCAAGAGCTTCATCTGTCCGTTGGGCGAGAGGTTCCCGATCTCGTCGAGCAGCAGCGTGCCGCCGTCGGCGGACTCGAACTTGCCCTCGCGCGCGCGCGACGCGCCGGTGTACGCGCCCGGCTCGGCGCCGAACAGCTCCGCCTCGATCAGATCCGACGGCAGCGCGCCGCAGTTGATCGTGACGAACGGGCCCGCCTTCACGGCCGAGTTCGCCTGGATGATCTCCGCGATCTTCTCCTTGCCGGCGCCGTTCGGTCCGCTGATCAAGACCGGCACGTCGGCGCGCGCGACCTGACAGGCGAGCGCGACGACGCGCTCCGTCGCGGGATCGGCGAACACGATCCCGCGCAGGTCGTAGCGCTCTTCCAATTCTCGACGGCGGCGATCCTCGCCGGCCCGCCGTCGCGCGAGCTCGCGCCGCGTCGTCGACAGCTCGAGCAGGTTCGTCACGGTCGCGAGCAGCTTGTCGTCGTTCCACGGCTTCGCGAGATAGTCGGCGGCGCCCGCCTTCACCAGCTCGACCGCGGACTCGAGCTGCGTCCACGCGGTCAAGAGGATCACGGGCAGCTCGGGCCACTTCGCGCGGATCGCGCGGAACAGCGCCGCGCCTTCCTGCCCCGAGGTGGTGTCGGCGCGGAAGTTCATGTCCTGGATCACGACGTCCACCGCTTCACGCTCCAAGAGCGCGAGCCCCGCCTTCGGCGACTCCGCGGCGATCGTCCGCACGTCGCGCAGCGAGAACAAGATCTCGAGCGCCGTCGCGACCGCGGGGTTGTCGTCGATCACCAGGAGCGTGGGCATGAGCTTCGATCTAGACCGTGCGCGTGGCGACCGCCGGCGGGACCGCCGCTGCGCGCAGCGCCGGTCCGAGCACGGCGATCTGTCCGAGGATCCACAGGAGGATCGCACCGATCGGGAGGAACGTCGCGGGCAAACGGGCCACGTGATACGTGTCCATCAGCCACAGGTTGATCCCGTACGCGAGGCCCATGCCGAGGACGATGCCGAGCGTCGCGAGGATGAAGTTCTCGGTCTGGAAGTACGAGAGGATCTGAGCGCGGGTCGCGCCGAGCGCGCGGCGGATGCCGATCTGCCGCGTGCGCTGCTGCACCCAGAAGCTCGCGAGCCCGACGATGCCGAGCGCGGTGATCACGAGCAGCGCGATGCACACGCCGATCAAGAGCCACGCCATCGCGCGATCGGCCTTGAAGTAGTCGGCGCGGATCTCGTTGAACGTGTTCTTGCCGATGATGATCCGGTTCGGCTTGACCTTGTCGAGCGCGGCGACGCCGGCGTCGAGCAGCTCGTGCGTGCGCGACGGATCGACGCGCATGACGTAGTTGCTCGCGTTGTAGTAGCTCACCTTCACCGGGTAGAAGACCGAGTCGTCGGCGTACTGGCTGCCGTTGCCGTCGCTCGGCCGCGCGATGTGATCGACGACGCCGACGACCGTCTGCGGCTGGTCACCCCAGATGTAGATGCCCTTGCCGAGCGGGTTCTCGTCGCCGAACAGCGCGCGCGCGGTGCCGCGCGTGATGATGATCGAAGGCGGGTACGCCTTCTGATCGATGAGATCCATGAAGTCGGTGTACTCGTTCGGGTTGAAGTCGCGACCCGCGACGAGGTTGACGCCGAAGGTCTCGAGCAGATCTTCGGTGCCCATGTAGATCGCGGCGTTGACCGGCGGGTGGGAGTCGTTCGGGTGCGTCGACGCGCTGCTGTTCCACGACGAGCCGCCGAACGGCAGCATGTCGACGGTCGCCGCGTACTTCACGCCCGGGATCGCGCGCAGCGCGGCGAGGTCCTTCTCGGTGACCGCCATCGCGTCCTCGTCCTTGCCGGAGGCGATGATGCCGATGCGCACGAGCTCGTCGTCGACGACGCCGCTCGGTTGATCGATCAGCGACAGGCGCTCGCCGATCAGGAAGATCGCGTTGCACACGATCGCGCAGGTCAGCGCGATCTGGAGCACGATCAGCGTCGCCGCGATCTTGTGCCGGCGCAACGTCGAGAGGATGGGGACGAAGTGCATGGCTAATGGCTCTTGAGTTGGACCGCGGGCGTGATCTGACATCCGCGCCACGCGGGGAGGAGGCCGGCGAGCAGGCTCGCGGCGATCGAGAGGGCGAAGGTCGCGGCGAGCATCGTCGTGTCCATGTGCGCGAGCTGCGCGTAGTGCGTCGGCTGCTGGCGCACCGCCCACAGACCGAGGTAGGCGAGCCCGAGCCCGACGATGCCGCCGGCGAGGCCGATCGCGCCCGACTCGACGAGCAGCTGCAGGAAGATCGATCGCTTCGACGCGCCGAGCGCGCGGCGCACGCCGATGTCGGCCGCGCGCCGCAGGAACTTGGTCAGGAGGAGCCCGACCGTGTTGATCAAGCACACGAGCAGGAACGCGAACGCGAGGTAGGTCTGCAGCTTGACGTCGCTCGGGACGACCTTGTTGTAGTCGAGCCACTCCATCACGTTGCTCATGCGCACGTTCGGCTCGCGCTGGAAGCGCCCCGCGGCCTTCTCGCTGAGCGAGTACTGGACGAGGTACTCCTTGTACTTCGCGGCGGCGTCCGCGCCGTGCAGCTCGACCCAGTACTGGATCCATTCGCACGGCGCGCCGACGCCTTCTTCGTCCTTGGTCTCGTCCCAGCAGTTCATGCTGCCGTTGCGCGTGAAGTGGAGCTCGCGCGACGTCGACCACGGCACCCAGAGCTCCTCCATCGTCGCGTAGGCGCCGAGGTTGAGGTCGTAGAAGTGCGGCGAGACGCGCCAGGTGTCGGTCACGCCGACCACGCGCAGCGGCTTGCCGTCGACGGAGACGGTCTTGCCGACCGCCTCGGTGGTGCCGTACAGCTTCTCGGCGAGCGAGCGCGCGATCACCGCGACGGGCGCGGCGTGCTCGTCGTCGTCGGCCGACCACGGACCGCCGGCGACGAACGGCGTCTCGAACATCGGGAAGAAGTCGCGCGAGGTCCAGCGCGAGTAGACGAAGAACGGCTTCAGGTCCGCGCGATCGGGGTTGATCGCCGCGCTGCCGCCGGTCATCAGCGCCTGCTTGTCGCCGCGGTGCTGGCGGAGCAGCTCCTCGGCGTCGCGGCGCGTCGATTGCCGAGGCGGCTCCTCGCCGGGGCGCTGGCCATCGACCTTTCGCGGATCGAGCTGGACGTAGTAGAGGTCGTGGCTCTTCGACGGGATCGGATCCTTCGAGAGGATGCGCAGCACGGTGAGCGTCGTCATGCTCGCGCCGACGCCGAACGCGATCGCGAGGATCATCAGCGCGGTCAGCGCGACGTTGCGGCGCAGGCTGCGGAGCGAGAGCTGGAGGTAGTAGGCGAACATGACGTCACGCCACCAGCGACGGGCCGTGTTGGAGATCCTGCGCGACGCCGTCGACGATGTGGACGTTGCGCTGCGCGCGCGCGGCGAGCTCGGGATCGTGCGTGACGATCACGACGGTCGTGCCCTGCGCGTTGAGCTCCTCGAGCAGCTGCATGACCTCGCGCGCCATCTGCGAGTCGAGGTTGCCGGTCGGCTCGTCGGCGAGCAGCAGGCGCGGGCCGCCGGCGATCGCGCGCGCGACCGCGACGCGCTGCTGTTGTCCGCCCGACAGCTCGGCGGGGTAGTGGCGCTCGCGCGAGCGGAGCCCGACGCGCTCGAGCGCGCTCTCGATGCGTCGGCGGCGCTCGCCGCGCGTGAGGCCGCGGTAGCGCAGCGGCACGTCGACGTTGTCGAACAGATCGAGATCGGGGATCAGGTTGAACGACTGGAAGACGAAGCCGATCTTCTCGTTGCGAAGCTTCGAGCGGGCCTTGTCGCCGAGCCCTTTGACGTCGACGCCGTCGAGCGTGTACCTGCCGCGCGTCAGCTCCTCGAGCAGGCCGGCGATGTTGAGGAACGTGGTCTTGCCCGAGCCCGACGGACCGGTGACCGCGACGAACTCGCCTTCGTTGACCTCGACGGTGAGCTCGCGCAGCGCGTGGGTCTCGACCATCTCGGTCCGGTACACCTTGGAGACGTCCTTCATCTTCAGCATTTGTTGTCCTACTCGCTGATACGAACGCGCTCGGCGTTCGCGAACGTGTCGGAACCGGAGACGACGATCCGATCGCCGGGCTTCGCGCCCGACAGGATCTCGACGGCGTCGAGCGAGATCGCGCCGGTGCGGATCGCCCGGCGCTCGGCGACGCCGTCCTCGACGACGTACGCGACGTTGCCGCCGCCGGTCTCGAGGAACGGGCCGCGCTCGACCTGGACGACGTCGTTGCGCTCCTCGATCAGGATGCGCGCGGTGAGGCGTTGGTTCTGGCGCAGGCCGGCGGGCCGCGCGCCGACGAACTCGATGCGGCTCGCGACGTGGCCGTCGACGACCTCGGGCGCGACCGAGCGGATCTTGCCGGCCACCGTCGACGCGCCGGTGCGGATCTCGGCGCCCATGCCGATCGCGAGATCGCGCGCGAAGCTGTCGGGCACCTTGATCTCGAGCTCGAACGCGGAGAGATCGATCACGCTGACGATCGGCGCGTTGGCGGCGACCGCGGCGCGCTGGGCGACGAGCACCTGACCGACCTGACCGTCGACGGGTGACTTGATCACGAGCGCGCCGACCTGGCGCTGCAGCTCGGCGACGACCGAGCGCTGGCGATCGAGCGCCTGCTTCTTGGTGCCGAGATCGAAGGAGAGGCCCTTGCCGGTGAGGCGCGCGTCCTCCTTCGCGTGCGCGAGCGCGATCTCCGCCTTCTTGACCGCGTCCTCGGCCCGGCGCAGCTCGAGCTCGGGCAGCGCGCCCTGATCGTAGACCTGCTGATCGCGCTCGAGCTCGCGCTTCGCGGCGGTGAGATCGATCTCCGCTTGATCGATCTCCTTGTGCGCGCCCGAGCTGCCGCGCTCGACCTCGAGCCCGGCCTTGCCGACCTCGGCTTCGAGGCCGGCGAGCGTCGCTTGCTCCTGGGCGAGGCGGCTCTCGAGCTCGGGGCTCGCGATCGTCGCGAGGACCTGATCCTTCACGACGGCGTCGCCGGGTTGCACCGCGAGATCGACCGTGCCCGCGGCGATCGCGTACAAGGTCGGGCTGCGCGCCGCGACCACGCGTCCGTCCGCGACGAGATCGCGGACGAGCTTGCCGCGCGTGACGGTCGCGATCCGCACGCGGCTCGGGTCCGCGGATCGCTCGGCGCCGAGCCACTTGCGCGCGACGTGGACGATCCCGAACGCGGCGACGCCGGCGATCACGATCACCGAGATCCACCGGCGCCATGTCCGGCTTACGGCCGATTTGGAGAGCGGACGATCGGTGGCGGACGTATCGCGAATCACCAGTCGTGGACACAGCAACGGCCGTGCCCGCTCAACTCGCGGGAATCACTCGGCCGGACACTGTCCGGCGGCGTCCGCGGACGTCCGGCCGCGTCCGGCGATCGGACGGGTGACACCTTTTCGGAGGTGCGTGTTGAGGGGGCATGACTCGATTCGTTGCAATTTGTGTCTTGGTGTCCGCATGCGGGACATCGACGTCGCCGCAGACTCCGGACGCGTCTGTCCCGCGGCCGGACGCTGTCCAAGCGCCGGACGCTGTCCAAGCGCCGGACGCTGTCCCGCCGCCGGACGCGCCGGAGCCGGCCGATCTGAGCTGCCTCGCGATGGCGCCGAACGACACCGCCGCCGATCCGATCACGATCGGCGGGAAGGTCTTCGCCGTCGTCGACTATCACGTGAGCGCGCTCGATCAGGTCACGGTGACCTTGCGCGACGACGCGCACGTGATCGCGACCGGCACCACCGCCGCCGATGGATCGTTCGCGATCACGACCGCGAGCGGCGGCCGCGCGCTCGACGCGTACCTCGTCGTCGACGACGGCGTGCACCGGCCGACCTACGCGATGAGCGGCGCGCCGCTCGACGGCACGCAGGACGCGCTGATCATCGTCGCCGACGACGCCGAGCTCGCGCGGTGGTACACCGACGCGGGCGATTCCTGGGACGCATCGAAGCGCACGCTCGTCGCCGCGGTCACCGACTGCCAGCCGAAGTCGACCGCCGCGTCGATCACGGCGAGCCCCGCGCCCGCGCACGTCGTCTACTACGATCCGGTCGCGCAGCGCTGGGACAAGACGCTCACCTCGAGCGCGAACGGCTTCGTGATCCTCACCGGCGCCGACGCGAGCGAGACGATCACGGCGCATGCCGGCGGCGCGACGTTCCCGTCGCACGCGTTCGCGACCAAGCCCGGCGCGATCGTGCTCGCGGTTGTGCCACCGACGACTTGACGATGTGTCTAGACAACGTGTCAGAACGCCGCGCAACCGCGCGAGCGCTCGTCGCGCGCGCTCGGCCTGCGCGTTGCAAAGAGGGCGCGCATGCGCAAACTCGCCCTCTTGATGTTCGTGCTCGCGATCGGCTGCGGAAAGAAGAAGGACGACGCCCCGGCCCAGACCGCCAGCGGGTCGGCGCCCGCCTCCGACAAGGCGCCCGACAAAGCCCCCGACAAGACCCCCGACAAGCCCGCCGCGGCGCCGGTCAAGGACCCGACCAAGCTGCCCGGCACCTGGCACATCGACGGACGCCCCGAGGTCGTGTGGACCTTCAACGCCGACGGCACCGTGCACATCAAGACGTCGGTGACCGAGTACGACGGCAAGTACACGCTCGACGGCACCAAGCTCACGATCGAAGCGAAGGACACCAAGACCAAGGTCTACGAGGTCGCCGAGATGTCCGACGCGACGCTCGCGCTGACCGACACGGAGTACAGCGACACGACCAAGTGGGTCCACTGAACGCCACGTGTCGCGCCCCCGGCGGCGCGCGTAGCCTCGCCACATGAAGCGCCTCGCCGCCGCCCGTCGTCGGCGTCGTGCGCTACGACGGCATGAGTGCCGCAGCCGCTCACACCGCCAAGAACAGGATCGGCAGGATCACGCCCGCCGCGAGCAGGCCGATGATCACGCGGCGATCGCGCTTGTACTGGATCGCCATCCACACGCCGAGGCAGCTCGAGACGATCAAGCTGATCGCCATCAGCGCGAAGAACAGCTGCAGCATCGCCGAGCGCACCGGACCCGCGCCGCGCGAAGGCGGCGGCCCCGAGGGTGGCGCCGGCTTCGCCGCCTCGATCGTCGCGGGCCGCGGCGCCGGCGCCTCGCGCCGCCGGGGCGGATCGAACGACTGGATCTTGTGCACCTCGGCGAGCCGCGATACCCACCCGATCTCGCGATCGCCCTCGTGGAAGCCGTAGATCTGCAGCATCCCGGTGAACGCGAAGAAGATGATCGACGGCGCGAAGAACGTGCCCAGGTAGAAGTGGATCTTGCGGACGAGCTTCACCGGCGCAATGTAGCGCGCGCGGCGGCGATCGTGACGCTGCGCTTGGTGTTCGCGCGCATCTTCTGCTCCGCCGCCGACAGCCGCGTCTGCAGCTGCAGCCGTTCGAGCGCGATCCGGGTGTCGGGCTGCACGACCTCGAGCTTGATGTCGTTCATGTCGATCGGCTGATAGCCGAGGCCCTGCAGATCGACGAGCTCCTCGTACGTGAAGCCCGACTGCGCGATCCAGTCCATGACAGGGCCTCTATCGAGATCGCGCAGCGCGATGAAGTTGTCCTGCTTCACCTGCGCGTCGACGAGCTCGTCGTGCCCCGACGCGTGGATCAGGTTCGCGACCGCGCACAAGCGACCGTCCCCGTCGCGGAAGATGTTCGCCATCTCGTCGCGATAGACGTTGACCGGGAATTCGCCGCGCACCCAGTACGCGTGGAGCTCGTCGAGCATCGCGTTCCGCTTCGCCGTCAGCTGATCTTCCAACGACGGCGCATCCGCGACGGCGTTGCCGCACGCCGCGATCGCCAACACCAGCATCGCCAGGATCTTCATCGTGACCTCCTGGCCGTCACGATGCCGCGCGCGCGACGCGCCGCGGGTAAGACGTCGGTAAGAGCTACACGCCCTTGAAGCGCTCGACCCAGCGCACGAGCGACGAGCCGAACTTGCGCAAGAGCTCGCGGGTCGACTCGTCGGTCAAGCGGCCTTCGCCGTCGAAGCGCTCGTTCGATCGCGGGATGAGCACCTCGGGCTGCGCCATCACCGGCGAGTCCGTGTACACGAAGATCTGGCGCAGGTGATATTGCGCGCGCATGCCGCCGCTCATCCCGATCGACGCCGACACCAGGCCGACCGGCTTGCCGCGCAACGGCGACGTGTTCGCGGGGCGCGTCGCCCAGTCGATCGCGTTCTTCATCACGCCGGTGACCGTGTAGTTGTATTCGGGGCTCGCGATGACCAGTCCGTCGGCCGCCGCGATCGCCGCCTTCAGGCGCGCCGCGCTCTCCGGCTCCGGCGAGATGTCGGTGTTGAACAGCGGCAGCTCGCCGAGCCCGTCGAAGATCGTGAGCGTCGCGTCGTCCGGCAGACATTCCGCCACCGCGACGACGAGAGCGCGGTTCACCGACGCCCGTCGCAGACTTCCCACCAGGCCCAGCAAACGCACCTTCGACATGCGCGCGAACATACCGTACGTTCCCCGCATGAAGCCCGGCGATCGCGCACCCGACTTCGAGCTCCCCGCGAACAACGGACGCACCGTCAAGCTCGCCGACTATCGCGGCAAGCAGACGATCGTCCTCTACTTCTATCCGAAGGACGAGACGCCGGGCTGCACCGCGGAGGCGTGCTCGTTCCGCGACGAGTACGAGGACTTCAAGGCCGCGGGCGCCGAAGTGATCGGCGTCAGCGACGACAGCGTCGAGTCGCACGACAAGTTCGCCGCGCATCATCACCTGCCGTTCGTGCTCGCCACCGACGAGCACGGCGCGCTGCGCGAGAAGATGGGCGTGAAGAAGACGCTCGGCATGCTGAAGGGCCGCGTCACCTTCGTGATCGACAAGGAAGGCGTGATCCGCGACCGCTTCGACTCGCAGATCCGCTTCAAGGCGCACGTGCACAACGCGCTCGACCTCGTGAAGCAGCTCGAGCACCGCTGATATCATCGGCGCATG
>DATJIA010000143.1:0-31344 GCA_035493675.1 Kofleriaceae bacterium
CCATCACCGCGCCGGCGAGCGTGAGCCCGCTCGCGATCGGCTCTGGCGTCGCCGCCGGCGGAAGGCTGTCGTGCTCGGTCGCGTCGAGATCCTTCGCGAGGCCCCAGTCGATCACGACGGTCTCGCCGAAATCTCCGACCAAGACGTTCGACGGCTTGAGATCGCGGTGCACGACCCGCTGCGAGTGCGCGTACGCGATCGCGTCGGTCGCGGCGATCACCGCCGGCAGGAGCGCGAGCCGCTCGTCGAGCGTCTTGCGATCGGCGAGCACCTTGTCGAGCGCGCGCCCGGCGACCAGCTTCATCGCGAAGAACGGCTCGCCCGACGGCCACCGGCCCGCCTCGTAGACCGGCACGATCGCGGGATGCTGCAGGCGCGCGGTGATCAACGCCTCGCGCCGGAAGCGCGCCGCTTGATCGGGGCCGACCGCGAGCAGCTCCTTCAGCGCGACCGGGCGCGCGAGGTGGCGATCGTGGGCGGCGATGATGCGGCCCATGCCGCCGCGCGCGACCTCGCGCTCGGGCACGTAGCGATCGCCGTCGACGGTGGGCAGCTCCGGCCCGGCGGGGACGTGACGATCGCCGGGCGCAGACGCGGCGTCGATCGTCGCGCCGGACCAGAGCTCGTCCGACGCCGACGCCTTGTCGTCGGGGCGCCCCATGCGAAGATGATAGCCGATGCCGCCGCTCGTCCGTGCAGGTGCGGGACCGCGCTTGCTGATGATCCACGGCAGCGCCGCCGATCACACGACGTGGTCGATCCAGCTACACAGCGAGACGCTGACGTCGCGGTTCGAGCTGGTGACGTACGATCGTCCGATCGGGAAGACGATCGAGCAGCACGCCGACGACGCGATCGGGATCATCGACGAGCTCGGCGCGCCGGTGGTGGTCGTCGGCTCGAGCTTCGGCGGCGTGGTCGCGCTCGATCTGATCCGCCGGCGGCCCGAGCTCGCGCGCGGCGCGGTCCTGTGCGAGCCGCCGCTGGCGCCTTCCGACGACGAGGCGCCGATCCCGGAGAGGTTCCTCGCCGAGTTCGACGCGATCGCGGCGCGCGACGGCGGGGAGGCCGCCGGCGAGCTCTTCCTGCGCCACGTGCTGGGTGACGTCGCGTTCATGCGCATGCCGAAGCTGTTCCGGGCGCGATCGAAGGCGCTGTGGCGCGAGATCCGCGACGACAGCGCGGCGCTCGGCGCGTATCGCGTGCGATACGACCTCTTGCGGGCGGTCGAGGTCCCGGTCTTGCTGCTCGGCGGCGACCGATCCGCGGCCTGGTTCCGACCCACGCTCGAGGCGCTGGCCGCCGCGCTCGGGCGCGCAAGGGTCGAGATCCTGGTCGGCGCGGGCCACATGATGCAGGCCGAAGCGCATCGCCGCTTCGCGGAGGTGCTGATCCGGTTTTGCGCCGAGGTCGGACACGGGTAGAGTGCGCGGCCGTGTCCGAGTCGTTCTTCAAGACCCTCGCCGAATCGACCGATCGCCCCGCCGCGGTCGTCGTCGGCGTGCAATTGCCCGGCGTCGACGAGGCCGAGCTCGACTCGTCCTTGACCGAGCTCGAGCGCCTCGCCAAGACGCTCGGCGTCGATCCGGTCGGGCGCGTGACGCAGCGTCGCGGCGCGCTCGCCGCCGGCAAGGTCCTGGGCGACGGCAAGTTGAAGGACCTCGCGAAGTGGACCGGTGGCACCGGCGTGGTGCCGAAGTACGAGAAGCCGGGCTCGTCGAAGAAGGACGAAGAGGACGAAGAGGTCGACGAGCCGGAGCAGGACGAAGAAGGGTCCGCTGCCCCGACCACGCGCGCGAAGGTCGTGATCGTCGATCACGACCTCTCGCCGACGCAGCAGCGCAACCTCGAGCGCGCCACCGGCGTCGACGTCTTGGATCGCACGAGCGTGATCCTCGAGATCTTCCACCGCCACGCGCACACGCGCGAGGCGCGCCTGCAGGTCGAGATCGCGCGCTTGAAGTACCTCGCGCCGCGCCTGCGCGAGTCGGCGGGCGGCGCGGATCGCGTGCGCGGCGGCGTCGGCGGCAAGGGCGCCGGCGAGAGCGCGATGGAGCTCGATCGCCGCAAGATCCGCGATCGCATCGCCGAGCTGAAGGACGAGCTCGACGCGATCGAGAACACGTCGCACGTGCGCCGCACGCGCCGCAGCGATCTGCCGACGGTCGCGCTGGTCGGCTACACCAACGCCGGCAAGTCGTCGCTCATGCGCGCGCTGACCGGCAGCGAGGTCTACGTCGCCGACAAGCTGTTCGCGACCCTCGACACGACCGTGCGCGTGCTGGTGCCGCGCACGCAGCCGCCGATCCTCGTCAGCGACACGGTCGGCTTCATCAAGAAGCTGCCGCACGATCTGGTCGCGTCGTTCCGCACGACCCTCGAGGAGGCCGCGGGCGCCGATCTCTTGCTGCAAGTCGTCGACGCTTCGGACGCCGCCTTCCGCGATCACATGCAGGTGACCAACGAGGTCCTGAACGAGATCGGCGCGATCAGCGCCGACGCGACGATGCTGATCCTGCTCAACAAGACGGATCGCCTCTCCGACGACGACAAGGCCGCGCTCGCGCGCGAGCTCCCCGACGCGGTCCAGACCAGCGCCAAGCAAGCCGACGCCGTCGCGTCGCTGCACGATCGGATCGTCGCGCACTTCGAAGGCGATCTCGAAGACAGCGACCTCATGGTGCCCTGGGCCGCGCACCGCCTCGTCCACGCGATCCACGAGAGCTGCCGCGTGCTGTCCGAGGATCACGACGAGATCGGCACGCACCTGCGCATCCGCGCCTCGGCCGCGACGATCACGCGCCTGCGCGCGGCGCTCGCGGACGCCTGATCACGAGGGCGTCGCGCGGAGCGGCACGGCCTCGACCTCGGTCGTGCGCTCGGTCGTCGGCGCGACCTGCGGGACGCGGCCGACGCGCGCGCGGTGCCACCAGCGCGCCGCGGTCTCACGCGACCACGGCGCGATCGCGGTCGAGCAGGCCTCGAGCGCCGCGACCAGCGCGATCGCGTCGGGGTAGCGATCCTCGCCTTGCTTCGCGAGGCAGCGGAGGATCACGTTCTCGAGCGCGCGTGGGATCTCGCGCCGGGCGCGCAGCGACGGCGGCACGACCGGCGCGCGCAGGTGCGCGCCGCGCAAGGTCGCCACGTCCTCGGCGTCGAACGGCGGCTGACCGGTCAGCGCGAAGTAGAACGTCGCGCCGAGCGCGTAGACGTCGGCGGCCGGCGTGACGTCGCCGCCGACGAACGCCTCGGGTGCCATGTACGTCGGCGTGCCGACCACCACGCCGTCGAGCGTCAGGCCGGTGTCGGTCATCGAGCGCGCGACGCCGAAGTCGAGGATGCGCACGAAGTCCTCGCTGCCGTTCGAGTCGGCGCAGTGCAGGTTCGCGGGCTTGACGTCGCGGTGCACGATGCCGCGCGCGTGCGCGACCGCGAGCCCGCGCGCGGCCTCGACCATGAGGTGATATGCGCGGCTCGGCTCGAGCGAGCCGTACGCGGTGACGAGCGCGTCGAGATCGAGGCCGCGCAGGTACTCGAACGCCATGTACGCGAAGCCGTCGTCGGTGACCCCGTAGTCGTAGATGCGCACGGTGCGCGGCGAGCGCAGCATGCGCACGTGCTCGGCCTCGCGCTCGAAGCGCAGGCGGGTCGCGCCGGCGGCGTCGGGCGTGTGCAAGAGCTTGAGCGCGACCTCGCGCCGGCGCTGCTCGTCCCACGCGAGCCAGACCTCGTTCATGCCGTGGCCGAGCGGGGAGAGCAGGCGATAGCGGCCGAGCCGCCGCGACGCGAAGAGATCGTGGTGCAGGCGCCAGATGCGATGCGCCGCGGCGACGACCAACCCGAGCGCGATGATCTCGATCGCGGCGTTGGCGAGGCCGCTGCGCAGCGTGTCGGTGGGAGTCCCGGTCGACGCGGCGGTCGCGAGCAGGGCGCCCTCGTGCGCCGCGATCCACAGCGCGGCGACCGGCGCGCCGATCCGCGCGCGCGGCGCCGCGGTCGCGCACAACGCGATCGCGACCGCGAGCAACATGACGTCGCGCGGCGCGCTCGCGCCCGGCCCGCGCAGGATCTCGATCACGGCGTCGAGCCCGATCACGGTCGTGCCGACCGCGCCGATCAGGATCCATCGCCGCACCTCGCCGGTCGCGATCGTGCGCAGCGCGAGCACCGCCGCCGCGAGCACCCCGGCGCCGAGCAGCCGCAGCTCGAGGCCGACCAGCGCGTTGTCGTCGCCGCGCGCGAGCGGATCGATCAGCGCCGCGCCGGCGATCCACAGCGCCGCGACCGCGAGCACGAACGTCCGCGCGGCGCGCCGCGCGTCGCGCTCGTTGCTGTCGAGGACGATCGCGAGCATCCGCGTCGACGTCGTCGGTGCACTTCGGCGTCGTCCCGTCGACTCACCGTCTTCACTCGCCCCCGAGAGCTCCCCCATCGTCACGATCTCACCCCCGCGGGGTGAAGCATTCAACCGAATCGCGGCGGCGGCAAACAGCTAGAGCGTAAGAGTCTGGTACTCCCGCGCGTCGATACCCCGACGATCACGGACGCAACACCAGCGTCGTCACGCTCATCGCGGGGAGCTGCGCGACGAACGCATTGGTCAGAGTGATAGAGATATCGGCGTCGTGGGCCGGCGTCGACGACGCCGACGTCAGCCGCCAGACCTCGGCGCTGTGGAACCTGACGCCGTGCGTGATCCGCAGGCCCGCGGACCTCGCGGCGGTCGAGCGGTTGATCAAGACCACCACGACACGGTTGTAGTCGTGCGAATCCTGGCTCGCGTACGCCGAGACCTGATCGACGTGATCGCTGTCGGCGTGGATCGACGTATCGCCGAAGCCGCCGCCGGCCGTGCGGAACATCGCGAAGCCCGCCTTGATGAAGGCGTCGTCGGTGTTGCCGATGTGCCAGAGCGTCGCCGCGAAGACGCCCTCGCGCCCGAACACGCCGAGCACGTCGGCCTGCGCGACGCCGCCCGAGATGTCGGCGCCGCCGCCGTAGTAGTACTCGCTGAAGCTGAGCTGCGTGCCCGGGTAGTGCGCGGCGATCTTCTCCTTCAAGCGCGGGATGAGCCGGATCGCGCCGTCGCTGCAGCACTGCGTGATCCACGACTGCTCGACGTACGAGTCGTCCCACAGGGAGCGCGGCGCCTGCACGCGCGCGGCGGCGAGCGCGGCGCCCGCGCCGTCGTCGGTGATGCGGGTGCCGCCGCCCTGCGCCTCGGGGTACCAGTGCAGATCGAGGACGTCGACCGCGCGCGTGCCGGTCTTGGTGTCCTCGGCGTGCATCGCGTCGAGGTAGGTGTCGATGAAGTCGCGGCCGGCGCCGTCGGGCGCGTTCTGCAAGTTGACGTAGCCGGCCCAGCCGTAGCTGACGAAGCCGAACACCTTCGCGGCGGGCGCGACCTTCTTGATCGCCTCGGCGTATTCGATGTTGTCGGCGATCAGCTCCGCGTACTTCACCGGATCGGGATGGATGCGCGGGTGCGTCGAATTCCAGAGGTCGGGCTCGTTGTCGAGGTCGTAGAAGATCGTCTTGTTCGCGTCGGTGCGCGACTCCGGGAACTTGCCCTCGACGAACGACACGAACTCGTCTTGATAGACGAAGCCGTCGTTCACGTCGGGCGTGGTCGTGAAGGCGGATCCCTTGGTCGACTTCGAGACCTTGAAGCGCGTCTGCAGATAGTTCGGCGTCTGGTCGACGTCGCCGCCCGGCGACTTGTCGGCGGCGACGTAGCCCTGGATCGGGATCGTGATGATCTCGGCGGCGCCGTGCGCGTGCGCGTCGGCGATCGGATCGGTGACCGCCTTGCCCGGCGTGTCGCCGCCGCCCAGATACGCGTCGTTCTCGTTGAGATAATCGGTGCCCGCGTTCGACGCGTTGTTCTCCCAGTTGTACGCGGTCATGCGGTTGCCGCCGGAGCGCGCGACCGCGTACAGCGCCGCGTCCTTGCTCCAGTCGGGACCGTTGGTGCCGTAGACGAACGGCGAGATCGCGTGCGCGTCCTTGGTCGAATCGACGGTGACGTGCACGTCGGCGGCGCCGGGATCATCGGGATCGATCGGCGGCGGCGCGTCCGGTTGGGGAACGTTCGCGTCCGGATCGCCCGGCTTCGAATCGACAGCACCACCGACGTTCGCCGTACCGCAGCCCACGAGCAGGATCGCGAGCGCGAAAGGAACCCTCGTTCGCATGCCTCGAGTAGAGCAGTCGACGTGCCATGCGACGTGTGTGCAACCGTGCGTCATCGCAGCGCGGCACGATGCGGCAGCGGGGGCGGGCGGCCTCTTGTGGGGTTCGCGCGCCCCGGCTCCGTGGGCTCGTGGGCGACCTTGGTTGAGCGACGGATTTCGGCGCCGGGCGTAGCGTGACCACCATGAGGCGCATCCCGATCTTCGTCTTCACGTTCGTGATCGCGTGCTCGTCTCACAAGAGCGGCGGCGATTCGCCCGACGCGCAGCCGAAGCCGCCGATGCCGGACGAGTGGCAGATCCAGATCGACTTCCCGAACCTCGATCGCTTCCTCGACGTCGCCGCGCACGCGGATCGCACGTGGCACGTCGCGGGGACCGCGACCGCACCCTTGGGGCTCGCCGAGGTCGACGTCGCGGGGATGCCGGTCGCGCTCGACGGCGGAAACTTCGCCGCCGACGTCGTCGTCGATCCGGGCGTCACGCGCGTGCCGATCGTCGGCAAGGACACCGCGATGCACGAGCGCAAGGCGGATCGATCGGTGATCGCCGCGCGCTTCCTTCCGGAAGGCGCGCAGAACAACGGCGCGGCGTCGCTGATCCTCACGAGCACGATCGTGCAGTCGATGGCGGCGGGGCTCGCGCAGCAAGCGGGCGACGTCGACGTCGCCGCGGAGATCCGCGCGAAGGACACGCTCAGCTCCGACTCGCAGTGCACGACGTGGCCGACCGGCGCGCAGCAGGACAAGACCAAGGTCACGCTCGCGCTCGACGGCACGGACCTCGTGCTGCACATCCAGGTGCCGAACCTCTACGTCACCTTCGACGGCGAGTGCCAAGGCCTGATCTCGACGATCCCGATCAGCGGCGAGATGGCGGGGACGATCGACGTCTACACGACGTTGACCGCGCTGCCCGGCGCGCCGTGCGTGACGTCGTTCGCGCACTCGACGCCGGACGTCAGCGTCAGCGGATGGCAGTTCGACGTGTGGGGCACCGCGGGTCCGCTGCAGAACTGGCTCATCCAGCTGTTCAGCGGACAGAAGGGCCCGCAGGCGGAGCAGCAGCTGCAAGACGAGGTCGCGACGCGCGCCGACACGCTGCTCACCGACAAGCTGAAGAACGTCAGCGTGCTCGACAAGACTTCGGCGCTGTCGCTCTTGTCGAAGCCGATGTCGATGCACCTCTGCTTGGCGGCGCTCGACAAGGTCGGGACGTCGCTGGTCGCGCGCGTCGGCGCGTCGGCTTCCGGCGACGGTGATGCGTCGCAGAAGAAGACGGCGCCCGGCGCGCCGATCCTCGACGGCGCCGCGGTGAATCCCGCCGCCAAGGAGCTCGTCCTCGACGCGAACCTCGTCGGCCAGCTCTTGTTCGCGGCGTGGCGCGACGGCGGGCTGGCCAAGGCGAACATCAAGCAGGTCGATCTCGGACTGCTCACCGCGCTCGCGCGCGATCTCGAGCCGATGTTCCCGAACGGCGGCATGGCCGACGTCTCGATCGACGGCGAGCTGCCGCCGGTCGTGCGCGCCGGCCCGTCGATGGCCGGCGGCGCGGCGGATCTGCGCGTCGAGATCGGCGACCTGATGCTCACGATCCGCGCCAACGACACCGAGCTCTTCCGCTTCGGCGTCAAGCTCACGCTCGAGCTCGAGCTCACCGCCGAGGACGGCAAGCTCGTGCCGAAAGTCCTCTCGACCTCGTCCGAGGTCTCGCTGCTCGGCGAGATCGTCGACGGCCCCGACGGCGCGCTCGAGCTCGCCGTGCAATCGCAGCTCGGCGACGCGGCGTCTCAGCTCTTGGCCGGCGCGTCGCTGTCGTTGCCCGACGTGCCCGGCCTCGGCGCGCCGATCGACGTCACGCCCGACAAGAGCGGCCGCTATCTGCACGTGAAGCTGAAGTAGCTCGCTCGGCATCAGCGACGGCGGCGGCGCGAGAGCGCGATGCCCGCGATCACGAACACGAGCGCGCCGCTTCCGCCGTTCGTCGACGAGCAGCCGCCGCGGACCTTGCCGTTGTCGTCGGCGCCGTTGCCGGTGCCGGAGCCCGATCCCGATCCGCTGCCGTCGCCGGAACCCGATCCGGATCCCGATCCGCTGCCGCTGCCCGACCCGCTACCGGATCCGTCGGCGACATGACACACGTCGGGCGTCCCGACCGGCATCACGTCGCAGCCGTTCGCGCAGTCCTGCTTCTCGACCGCGCCGTTGTTGCAGCGCCACGCCTCGGTGTGATCGGTCGTGCAGTTCCACAAGGACCACGTGTCCTCGCACGTGCAGGTGCCGCCGAGCGACTCCATGTACTGGCACCACTGCCAGTAGTAGCCGGGGTCGCGGTGGTTGCCGGCGCCGCCGTAGTTCGCGCTGGTCTCGCACGCGTCGAGGCCGTTGCACGGCGGCGAGCTCTCGCTGATGTTGTTGCCGTTCGGCACCTGGTAGTGACCGAAGATGTGCGCGCGATCGAGCGGCACGTCCCAGCGCGTGCGGATCGACTGCACGAGCTCTTTGCTCTTCGCGTAGAGCTCGGGGGAGTAGCCGCTCGGATCCGACGCGACGCCGACGTGCTCGATGCCGACCGAGGTCTCGTTGTAGTAGTAGTTGCCCGCGTGCCAGGTCGTGTCCGTCTCGGGACGGAACTGACCGACGCGCGAGCCGTCGGCGTCGATGATGTAGTGGACCGACTTGCCGCCGTCGTACTGCAGCGTCGCGACCGAGCCGTCCCAGCCGCCCTCGGTGTCGTGGATGACGATCTTGTCGACGCTCGCGTTGCCGAGCGGGCGGCCGACCGTGCACTTGTTCGTGCAGCTGGTCGTGAACCACTGCGCGCCGGGGAAGTCGGGGCTCGCGAGGCGCGCGCGCTGCATCGTCTCGCGCGGGTCGATCGCGGGGTGCGGGTCGAGGTGGATCGTCTCGCCGTCGCGCGCGGCGAAGTCGCCGCCGTCGCGGAGCAGCGCGAAGACGCGGCTCGCGTAGTTGTGCGCCTCGAAGTCGTCCATGCCGGAGAGCTGCTCGAGCGCGGGGCGCCAGGTGCGCACGTCGTCGGTCGCGCCCAGCTTCGCGAGCACGAGCGCGCCGGCGCGCGTGCCGAGATCGGTGTCGATGCGCAGCGCATCTTGCGAGACGCCGAGCAGCGAGGCGCCGAGCGCGAGCGTGTCGATCCGGCCGTGGCGCAGCTCGAGCGCGCCGCCGACCGGGACGCCGTCGTCTTCGTCGATCACGCGATGCGCGGCGAGCTTCACGCCGCCTTCCTCGATCGCGATCGCGGTCACGAGCTCCGCGGGGACGTCGGCCTCGTGCGCGGCGTTCGCGAGCGACTCGGCGACCGGGCCGCCCGGCGAGGCCGGGGGCGTGGCGCACGCGGCGAGGCACGCGACGGCGAAGGCGAATCTCCCCATGCCTCCCGATGATGCAGCCGGCGCGCCGGAGATTCCGTGCGCCAACCCACGAGAATCCGTGGATCGCGGCGCACCAAACGTGCCCACGGGAGTCCGCAACCTGCGGACTCCGGGTCGCTACGGCGGCCTACGGCGGGAGGAGGCCGACTTCGCCGCGGTTCAGCACCGCGCGGCGGTAGTCGTCGATGATCCGCACGAACAGGTCGGCGAGCTCGGGATCGAACTGGGTCCCGGCGCAGCGCTCGATCTCGGCGATCGCGACCTCGTGCCGCAACGCGCGTCGATACGCGCGATCGGAGGTCATCGCGTCGTACGCGTCGGCGATCGCGACGATGCGCCCGACCAGCGGGATGTCCTGCCCGGACAGGCCGCGCGGATAGCCGCCGCCGTCGAACCATTCGTGATGGCACCAACAGCCGTCGATCAGGCCGTGCAGGCACGGCACCGGATCGAGGATGCGTTTGCCCTTCTCGGGGTGCTGGCGGAAGACGCGCACCTCGTCGGGCGTGAGCTTGCCCGGCTTGTTGAGCATGTCGTAGCGGATGCCGATCTTGCCGATGTCGTGCATCAGGCCGGCCTGCACGACGCGCTGGATCTCGTCGTCGGCGAGCCGCAGGCCGCGCGCCATGATCTCCGAGTACGTCGCGACGCGCTCGCTGTGGCCGCGCGTGTAGAGGTCGGTCTCCTCGAGCGCCTGCGCGAAGCCGGAGACGGTCTGCTGGAACATCTCCTCGAGCGTCATGTTCGCGCGGCGGAGATCCGCGTTGGTGCGGCGCAGGTCGTCGTACAGGCGCGCGTTGTCGATCGCGGTCGCCGCGCGCGACGCCAAGACGCTGAGCATCTTGCGATGGCCTTCGTCGAACTTCTTGCCGCGCGTGAACGAGAAGACGTTGAGCACGCCGATCACCGAGCCGCCGACGGTGAGCGGCACCGACAGGAACGACACCAGGTTCTCGTTGGCCTGGCTCTCGGTGAAGAAGCGCGCCGCCTTCGAGCCGTGCACGACGATGGGGACGTTCTGTCCGAACTGCTCGAGCAGCGAGTCGAACGACGGCGTCGGCAGGCCGGCCGCCGGTGGCTCGTGCGCCTTGTGCGTGCGCTTGACGCGCTCTTCGTAACGTCCGGTGCGCGGGTCGCGCAGGTGCAAGGTCGAGACGTCGGCGTCGACCTCTTCGATCGCGGCGCCGAGGATCACGTCGAGGATGTGATCGACGTCGTGCGACATCGCGATCGCTTCGGAGACCTTGTAGATCGTGAGCGCTTCGCGGAGCCGGATGTTCTCGGCCTGGAGCTGCTGGCGGTAGAGCCCCCGCTGGACGACGTGGATGACCTCCTCGACCTTGAACGGCTTGAGGATGTAGTCGTACGCGCCCTTCTTCATCGCCTCGATCGCGGTCTCGACCGTGCCGAAGCCGGTCATGATCACGGTGAGGACGTTGATGTTCTCCTCGGTGATCTTCTCGAGCAGCTGCAGGCCCGAGACGCGCGGCATCTTGAGATCGCTGATCACGAGGTCGTACGGCCTCGTGCGCAGCTCGGTCAGCGCCTTCTCGCCGTCCTCGACGGAGCGGACGACGTAGCCTTCGAGCGTCAGGAACTCCGCGAGGATCTCGCGGATGACCTTCTCGTCATCGACGACCAAGATGCGCGGCGACTCGACGGCGTCTGCCATGCAAGCTCAGGGATTGCTGCTGCCGGAGCCCGAGCCGTTGCCCGGGTTCGTGTCGGGCCGCTGGGTCGGATCGTCGGCGGTCGGCACGTGCGTGTCCGACTTCGCGCCGCCCTCGGAGCCGAGCGTGAAGCCGCCGCCGCCCGCGCTCGCCGGGCCCTCGGGCTCGCGGCGCGGCGCCATCGGATCGGGGAACTCGCTCTTCTTGCCGAGCGTCTTGTCGGCCTCGCCTTGGATCGTGATCCACTGGGTGCGCTTGTCCATCGCGTCGGCCTTGGCGCGATCGCTCTTCTCCTTGGCGGAGTTGATGCGGCCGCGGCGCTCGGCCTCTTGGTTCTCGTAGTCGGAGAAGTTGAAGCCCTTGGGCTGGATGTTGTGCGACTTCGCGAGCGACGCCTCGGCGAGCTCGAGCTGCGATTCCTTGTAGAAGGTGTTCTCCTGCGTGAAGCGCACCGCGACGTGGAGCCACGCCTTGTACGACTGCAGGTACGCGACGCGCTGCTCGGCGGCGCGCCGCGCGAGCTCGGCGCCGCGCTGCTCCTTGGTCGCCTCGTTGATGCGGTTCTGATCGGCCGACTGATCGGCGGCCTGCTTGCGCGTGTTCGCGCTCTTCTCGTCGAGCTTCGCGGCGGCGAGCTCGTTGTTCGCGATGTCGAGCATCGACTGCGCCTCGCGCTCGTCGGCGACCGCCTTGGCCTGCTCGCGCTTGGCGACGTCGTACTCCCCCTGCGCCTTGATCACGCCCTGCTGATCGTCGACCGACAGCTGCGCGATGAAGCTCTCGTCGAAGTGGTGCGAGAGCGGTCCGGGCGGCTTGTCCTGCGGTCCGCCACACGAGGCTAGAACGATGAAACCCAGTGCGATTAGGCGAGTCCTCATCGCCAGCCAGACTACTACGCTCGCGCGCGGCAAGCTACCATGCGCCGGACATGTCGGTCCTGCTCGCCGTCGACGTCGGCAACACGAACACCGTGCTCGGTGTGTTCCGCGGGGACGATCTCGCGGCGAGCTGGCGCATCCAGACCGTGGCGCAACGGACGTCGGACGAATACGCGGTGCTCGTGCGGTCGCTGCTCGAGCTCGAGGGCTTCGCGTGGGGCACGATCCAGGCCGGCATCATCTCGTCGGTGGTGCCGCCGGTCGTCTTCGGATGGCAGCAGTTCTTCAAGCACCGCTGCGGCGCGCCCGCGCTGGTCGTCGGCCCCGGCATCAAGACCGGCATGCCGATCCTCTACGAGAATCCGCGTGAGGTCGGCGCCGATCGCATCGTCAACGCGGTCGCCGCGTTCGACAAGCTGCGCTCGGGCTGCATCGTCGTCGATTTCGGGACCGCGACCACCTGGGACGTCGTCACGCCGAAGGGCGAGTACCTGGGCGGCGTGATCGCGCCGGGGATCCAGATCTCCGCCGAGGCGCTCTACACGCACGCGGCGAAGCTGCCGCGCGTCGAGCTCGCGCGGCCGGGCAAGGTCGTGGGCCGGAACACGGTGTCGTCGATGCAGTCGGGGCTCTTGTACGGCTACGCGGGCATGGTCGACGCGCTGGTCGAGCGCATCCGCAGCGAGGTCGACTATCCCGCGCGCTGCATCGCGACCGGCGGGCTCGCGCGCCTGGTCGCCGCCGAGGCCAAGACGATCGAGGAGACCGACGACATGCTGACCCTGCGCGGGCTCAAGATCCTCTACGACCGCAACCTGGGAGCCGGCGCGTGAACCACGACGCGCTCTCGTCGCTGTCGCCGGCGGCGCAGAAGGCGCTCGCCGCGAAGCCGATGGCGGCGAAGGGGCTGGTGCCGCTGGCGCGGCCCGCCGACATGACGAGCGTGCTCTACCAGATCGCGGCGACCGATCCGGCGCTCGAAGGGACGGCGAGCGCGACCGCCGCCGGGCTGCCCGACGCGATCCTGCTCGGCGCCGTCGGCGACGCGACGATCGATCCGCGCGTGGTCGACTGGATCGCGCTGCGCGCCGGCGATCGCGCCAAGATCTTCGACGCGATCGTGCTCGGCCCCGCGACCGCGGATCCGACGATCGCGACCCTCGCCGGCAAGGGCGACGCGCGCCAGGTCGATCTGATCGCGCAGAACGAGCAGCGCCTCCTGCGCCATCCCGAGATCATCGCGGCGCTCTACACGAACGCGAAGGCGCGCATGTCGACGGTCGATCGCGTCGTCGAGCTCGCGGTCCGCGAGCACGTGCGCGTGCCCGGGCTGGCCTGCTGGGACGAGGTCGCGCGCGCGATCGGCGCCGGGGCGCCGGTCGCGACCGCCGCCGACGACGCGGTGTTCGCGCAGGCCGCGGCCGGGCTGGCCGAGCTCGACGAGACGCCGCTGGTCACCGGCGACGCCGAGAAGTTCGCGCCCGAGCTCGGCGAGGACGGCGCCGCGAAGGCCGAGGCGGCGCCCGAGGTCGACGAGAAGAAGATCCCGATCTCGAAGATGAGCCCGTCGCAGAAGATCCGGCTGGCCACGCTCGGCAACGCGTTCGCGCGCGCGGTGCTGATCCGCGATCCGATGAAGATGGTCGCGGTCGCGGCGATCAAGTCGCCGGGCGTAACCGAGATCGAGGCCGCGCGTTATGCAGGGAACGCGGGCCTCGCCGACGACGTGATCCGTCACATTGCCGCGCGCCGCGAATGGACCAAGCTCTACGGGGTCAAGATCGCGCTGATCATGAACCCCAAGACGCCGATGACCGAATCGATGCGCCTCATGCCGTTCCTGCGTGACAAGGACCTGCGCAACGTCGCCAGGTCGCGCGGCGTGCCGTCGGCGGTGGTCGCGCAGGCGAGGAAGCTGATCTCGCAGCGGACCCCGGGTGCGAAATAGACTCGCTAGATATGGCCTCGCGATCGTCTCGCCGCGCTGGGCGTTGGCGGTCGCCGATGATCCGGCCGAGCCCGGGCGCGCGAGCACCGACTTGCTGGTCTTGTTCGTCGCGATGCTGTTCGCGGTGCACCTGCGCGCGCTGGTCGGCGCGGTCTGGCTGTTCGCGGTCGCGGGCGCGAGCATCGGCGCGCGCGCGCTGCTCATGGTCGCGTCGCGCGCGTTCACGACCGACCTCGCGTTCCTCCTGATCGGATCGATCGTCGTGTTCGCGGCCGGCGGGCCGAAGCGCGCGCTCGGCCGCGCGTTCGATCTCGCGTGCGTCGCGATCGTGCCGCTGGTCGCGCTCGAGGCCGTCGCGACCGCGATCGTGCGCGCGCTCGAGCTGCCCCAGCCGGAGTGGCTCGGCATGATCCTCTCGCTCGCGGGCTTCACGTGGAGCGGCGCGATCCTCGCGCTCGCGCTCGTGCAGATGCGGCGCAAGCCGCGCGCGCCGAAGCCGGGCGAAGCGCCGCCGCAGCGGGCCGCGGGCATCGCGCTCGCCGCCGTCCTCGCGCTCGGCATGATCGTCCAGGCCGTGTGGGTCGCGCGCCACCTCGACTACCTGCGCCCGATGACCTCCGGCGATCCGGCGCCCGAGCTCGCGCTGCCGCGCATCGAGCAGGGCGGGGCGCTCGGGCCGCGCGTCTCGCTGTCGTCATTGAAGGGCAAGGTCGTGATCGTCGACGTGTGGGCGACCTGGTGCCGCCCGTGCCTCGATTCGCTGCCGCACGTCGCCGAGCTCGCGGCCCGCACGCCCGGCCTCGCGGTCGTCGCCGTGAACATCGACGACGCCGAAAAGGCGCGCGCGCTGTTCGACCAGGCCGGTTACGCGGCGCTCACGCTCGTCTTCGACGACGAGCACGCCGCCGATCGCCTCGGCGCGACCGTCATCCCGCACACCATCGTCATCGATCGCGACGGCACCGTGCGCGGCGTCTTCCGCGGCGATCCCGAAGGCGCGCTGGCGCTCGCCGGGTCGCTCGTCTCATCGAAGTAGTTATAGACTGGACCCGGGATGGCCTCTTCGATGGTGTGCGCGACCTGCCGCAAGCTCATCCCGCCGGGTGCGCGCTACGTGCGGTGTACGGTCGCATCCTGCAACACCGGGCGCATGAAGCTCCGCTTCTGCACCAAGACCTGCTGGGAGAAACACGTACCGACCGCCCGCCACCGGAACGCCGGATTCGTCGAAGAAGGCGGCGGCACCCCCCAGTAGTTTTGCGACCCGAAAAGCCGCCGTGATATTTTATTTTTTGTGCGGCTCAGGACCTGCCTCGCGGTCGAGCTCTGCGCCGGTCTGACCCTCTTGGGCGGACTGGGCGTGGGCGCGGTGTACGGCGTGCGCGCCGGCGCCGGCTACCTCGCGGACACCGAGGCGGCGGCCGCGACGATCGAGGCGCCGGAGCTCGCCGCTGCGCGTGAGGGCGTGCGCCCGCTGGCCGGCGCGCAGCTCCACATCGACACCCTCGCGCCCAAGCTGGGCACGGTCTTCCCGAAAGCCGACGAGGACCTGCTCGCGCCCTTGCGCGGCTCGAAGGTCGTGCGGGTCAAGCTCAACCACGGCGGGACCTCGCTGTCGCTGCGCTTGGACTTCGAGGACGGCGCGCGCTGCGCGTTCAAGCCCGAGCAGACCTTCTTCCAGTCGAACCCGCGCAAGGAGATCGCGGCGTATCGGATCGATCGCCTGCTCGGCATCGGTCACGTCGCGCCCGCGGTCGCGCGCTCGTTCTCCGTCGACGAATTGGTCGCGGCGGTCGATCCGTCGCAGCGCGGCGCCGGCACCCAGAAGATGCTCGACGACATCGTCGCGCGCGGCGGCCGCGTCTCCGGCGAGTGCCAGTGGTGGATCCCGGAGATCATCGACGCCAAGATCGAGGGCGAGCGCGTCGACATGGACGAGGGCATCGTGCGCTGGCACCGCTACCTGCGCGCCGGCGCGCCCATCCCCGACGACGCGCTCGAGATGACCGCGCAGATCAGCGACGTGATCCTGTTCGACTTCGTGATCGACAACGTCGATCGCTGGACGCTCTCCAACACCAAGGGCACGCCCGACGGGCACGTCCTCTACTTCATGGACAACACCCTGTCGCTCACCCCGTACCCGACCGGCTTGCCCAAGAGCCACATCTATCTCCACCGCAGCGAGAAGTTCTCTCGCAGATTGGTCGCCCGCCTGCGCACGCTCACCCGCGACGAGGTCGAGAAGGCGCTCGTCGATCACGGCCCGCTCGGCGCGCTGCTCCAGCCCGACGAGGTCACCGCGCTGCTCGCGCGCCGCGACGCCGCGCTCGCGTACATCGACGGCCTGATCGCCGACCACGGCGAAGATCAGGTCTTGGTCTTCCCATGAACGGCGCGTGCCCCACCTGCGGGAAGCCGATCGATCCGCTGCGCGCGCCGAGCGTGAAGGTGATCGCGGGCAAGATCACCGCGTTCTGCTCGCCGGCGTGCGCCGGTCGCGCGCAGACCAACCCGGCGCTGCCGGTCGTTCCGATCGCGATGGTGCCGGCGAAGGAGTCGATCCAGATCTCCGCGATCGCGCCGGAGAAGAGCGAGGCCGCGCGCACCGCCGCGAAGGCCGAGCAGGCCAAGAAGCTGCCGCCCGCGCAGCTCGTCGACGAGACGCCCTTGCCCAAAGCGCGCCGCGCGTCGAGCGACGACTCGCTCGTCGACGAGCCGGAGCACCCGCCCTACGACGCGCCGTACGATGAACCCGAGGATCACGAGGACGACGACGCGCCCGCGCCGCCCAAGCGCAAGCGCGCCGGTCGCCGGTGGGGCCGCGTCCTCTTGCTCACCGGCGCGCTGGTCGCGAGCGGCGCCGGCATCGCGATCCTCTCGAGCGTCGTGTCGCCGTCGCATCCCAAGCCGGCCGACGCGAGCTCCGATCATCCGCCCGCGCCGCCGCCGCCGGCGGCCGAGACCAAGAAGAAACCCGCGCACGCCGATCCGTCGGACGTCTATCACATCGCCGAGAAGACCCTCGGCGAGCTGCTCGGGTCGCCGTCGGATCGCATCCGCCGCGTCGCCGCGATCGGGCTCGCCCGCACCGGGGACAAGCCGGCGATCGATTACCTCGCGAAGGCGCTCGAGAGCGAGAGCTCCGCGATCAATCGCATCCAAGACGCGTTCGCGCTCGCGCGCGCCGGCGACAAGCGCGGCAAGGACGCGCTGACCGCGGGCCTGGTCTCGCCGCGCCGCGACGTCCGCAGCGACGCCGCGACCGATCTGCTCCTCCTCGGCGACAAGGCCGGCGCGTCGTTCATGACCGACGCGATGCAGCTCGATCAGATGAAGCTGTCCGCCGCCGAGGTGCTCGCGCGCTCGGGCGACGCGAAGGCGATCGCGGTCCTGCGCGCGGTCTTGGTCGATCCGAAGGCGCCCAAGGAATCGCACATCCGCGCGTTGCGGGCGCTCGCCTACGCCGGCCAGTCCGACGTCGCCGCCGAGCTCGAGGCGACGCTCGCCGACAAGGACGCCAGCGCGCTCTCGGCGATGGCGCTCGCGCGGATCGGCGACAAGGCCGCGCAGCCGATCTTGGAGGCGGATCTCGACGTCGAGTTCCTGCGCGTCGACGCCGCGATCGCGCTGCGCCGCCTCGCGGAGAAGTCGGGAGACAAGACGCTCGATCCGGCGATCTGGGCCGATCACCTCGCGCCCGCGCTCGCCGCCGGCCGCGACACCGATCAAGCGTCGGCCGGCGAGGCCGCGCTGATCCTCCTCGGTCCCTCCACCCTCGCGGAGCACGAGTAGTGGCGCGCGACCTGCGCATCTTCTACCTGTTCCGGCTGCTCGCCACTTCGTACCTGTGGCAGCCGGTCTTCCTCGCGTTCATGCAGTCGCGAGGGCTCGACTTCGCGCAGGCCGCCACCCTCGGCGGGCTCTACAGCGGCATCTTGATCCTCGCCGAGGTCCCGACCGGCGCGTTCGCCGATCGCATCGGCCGCCGCGCCTCGATGATGACGGGCGCGCTCGCGATGGTCGCGTCGTCGCTGGTCTCGTACGAGGCGCACTCGCTCGGCATGTTCGCGATCGCCGAGACGCTCGCCGCGATCTCGATGTCCTTGTGCTCGGGCGCCGACAGCGCGTACCTCTACGACTTCCTCGACGATCGCGGCCACGCGCACGAGTACGCGCACCGCGAGTCGGTCGCCTCCGCGTGGCACCTGGTCGGCTTCGCGATCGCGTGCGCGGCCGGCGGCTACCTCGCCGAGGTCGATCTCGCGCTGCCGTACCTCGCGACCGGCGGCGTCGCGTTCGCCGCGTTCCTCGTCAGCGCGCTGCTCGAGGACGACGGCCCGCGCTTGGCGCCCGGCACGCCGCAGCCGCTCGCGATCGAATTGCGCGCGTGGGCGCGCCACATGATCGAAGCGGTCAAAGATGTCCTGCGCAGCGCGCGGCTCGCGTGGCTGGTCGGCTACTCCGCGCTCGTGTTCGTGCTGCTCACCGCGTCGAACCGCTACCTCTACCAACCGTACCTGCGCGAGCAGCACTTCTCGCTGCACGCGATCGGCCTGGTCTACGCCGGCGTGAACCTGATCGCGGCGGTGGTCGCGCTCGACGCGTCGCGCCTGCGCCGCCGCCTCGGCGACGACGCGCTCTTGTGGATCCTGCTCGGCACGCTCGGCATCTCGCTGCTCCTCTTGTCGCAGGTCGCCGGCCCGTGGGCGGTCCTCTTGATCGGGCTGCAGGCCTTCGGCACCGGCCTCTACTCGCCGATCGTCAAGCCGCTGCTCAACCGCGCGATCACCGAGTCGTCGCGTCGCGCGACCGTCTTGTCGGTCGAGTCGATCGCGCGCCGCGCGGCGATGACGATCTTCATGCCGGTGGTCGGCATCGCGGGAGCGGACTCGGCGTTGACCTTGTGCGGCGCGCTCGGAGTCGGCGGCCTGGTCGCGCTCGCGATCCTTCGTTCTCCGCGTCCGGAGCTGCGCGCCGGCGCGCCGACGATCGACTAGACTGCGCGCATGAAGAAATTCCTCGTGCTGTACCGCGCATCGCAGTCGGGGTTCGAGCAGATGATGAAGTCGACCCCGGAACAGCAGAAGGCCGGGATGGACGCCTGGATGGCGTGGACGCAGCGGGCCAAGGGCTTGCTGGTCGACATGGGCGCGCCGCTCGGCAAGGCCGTGAAGGTCACGAAGAGCGGCGACGTCTCGGCGAGCCCGAACGACCTCGGCGGCTACTCGATCATGCAGGCCGAGTCGAAGGAGGCGCTCGCCGCGCAGATGCGCGAGCACCCGCACTTCATGATGCCCGACGGTTGGATCGAGATCGTCGACGTCATGGCCATCCCGGGCATGTGAAGCTCGCGATCGCCGCGTTGCTCGCGGCCGCCTGCGCGCGCGAAGGCGCGGGCGTCGTCGCGAACGAGCCGCCGCGCGATCTCGCGATCGTCGGCGTCACCGTCGTGCATCCGGCCGATGCGCGCGAGGAGCGCGATCGCACGGTCGTCGTCTCCGGCGGCGTGATCACCGCGGTCGGACCCCGCGCGACCACCCGCGTCCCCGACGGCGCGCGCGTGATCGACGGCCGCGGCTCGTGGGTCATCCCGGGCCTGATCGACGCGCACGTGCACTTCTTCCAGTCCGGCGATCCGTTCACGCGCCCCGACGCCGCCGACTTCCGCGACGTCATCCCGTACACGTGGGAGGACGCGCGCAACCGCGCCCGCTTGCCGGCGACGTTCGCGACGTACCTCGCCGCCGGCGTGACGAGCGCGGTCGATCCGGGCGGGCCGATGTGGAACTTCGACGTGCGCGATCTCGCCGCGCAGAGCGCGGTCGCGCCGCGCCTCGCGGTCACCGGCCCGCTGGTCTCGCTCGTCGACGATCCCAAGCTCGATCTCGGCGATCCGCCGATCATCAAGTGCGCGACGCCCGACGAGGCGCGCGCGCTGGTCGCGCGCGAGCTCGCGCGCCACCCCGACTTCATCAAGGTCTGGTTCATCCACGACAAGAAGGGCGACCTCGACAAGGAGTCGGAGATCGTGCGCGCCGCCGCCGACGCCGCGCACGCGGGTCACGTGCGCTTGTTCGTGCACGCGACCGAGCTCGAGGTCGCGAAGGCGGCGCTGAGGAGCGGTGCCGACGTGCTCGTGCACTCCGCGTTCGACAAGCCCGTCGACGACGACTTCATCGCGCTCATGAAGGAGCGCGGCGCGATCCTGATCCCGACCTTGTACGTCAGGCACGGCTACTCGGACGTCTTCTCGCGCACGTGGGCGCCGACCGACGAGGAGCGACACCTCGCGGATCCGGACATCCTCGCGATGATGGACGCGGTGCCGCGCCCGCGCGCGCCGCGCACGATCGACGACAAGCCCGCGTTCGCGAGCCTCGCCAAGCTGGTCGCCGCCGGCGTGCCGGTCGCGCTCGGCACCGACGCCGGCAACGTCGGTACGCTGCACGGCGCGGGCGTGTTCCGCGAGGCGCGCTTGATGATCGACGCGGGCCTCACGCCGGCGCAGGTGCTGCGCGCCGCGACGGTCGGCGGCGCCGCGGTGCTCGGCCTCTCTGACAAGCTCGGCGACGTCGCGCCGGGCCGGCTCGCGGACCTCGTCGTGCTCGACGCCGATCCGCTGACCTCCGTCGATCACCTGGCGCGATCGCGCGTCGTGATCCGCGCGGGCCGCGCCTACGACCCGGCCGCGCTGATGGCCGAGCTGCGAAGTCGCTGAGATCCGCGCGGAATCCCGGTTGTTGACAGGCGGGCCCTCGCCCCGCAGACTGCGCCACCTCATGAGCGCCGTCCCCACGTCACAGAAGGTCTACTTCGTGTCGCTGGGCTGTCCCAAGAACCAGGTCGACACCGAGCTCATGCTCGGGCAGGTGCGCGCCGCGGGTCACGAGCTGGTCGACGCGCCCGAGGGCGCCGACGTGATCGTCGTGAACACCTGCGCGTTCATCGACGCGGCGAAGGAGGAGTCGGTCGACACGATCCTCGAGCTCGCCGACTTCAAGAAGAAGCAGGCCTCGAAGCTGGTCGTCACCGGCTGCCTCGCACAGCGGCACGCGCCCGAGCTCGCCGCCGAGATCCCCGAGATCGATCACATCCTGGGATCGTCGGACTACATGAGCATCCGCGGCGCGCTCGAGGCGCCCGCGCGCGCGAAGCCGAAACGCGGCGGCAAGAAGGCGCTGCCGGTCATCCACGTCACCGAGACGCCGGCGTACATCCACGAGCACGACGCGCCGCGCCTGCGCATCGGCGCGCGCCACTCCGCGTACGTGAAGATCGCCGAGGGCTGCGATCGCCCGTGCTCGTTCTGCATCATCCCGAAGCTGCGCGGGCCGCAGCGCTCGCGCACGATCGAGGACATCGCGCTCGAGGCCGAGGCGCTCGCCGCCGAGGGCGTCGTCGAGATCAACCTGATCGCGCAGGACCTCACGCGCTACGGCTGGGACGCGGGCGCTTCGCCCGAGGAGCGCGCGACGCTCGCGCAGCTGCTGCGGCGGCTCGGCCGGATCGAGGCGCTGAAGTGGATCCGTTTGCACTACACGTTCCCGTCGGCGTTCGACGACGAGTTGATCGATGTCATCGCGAGCGAGCCGCGGGTCGCGAAGTACGTCGACGTGCCGCTCCAGCACATCAGCGACGCGATGCTCAAGCGCATGCGCCGCGGTCACTCGAGCCGGATCACGCACGAGCTGATCGAGAAGCTGCGCGCGCGCGTGCCGGGTGTCGTCATCCGCACGACCTTCATCGTCGGGCATCCGGGCGAGACCGACGAGGAGTTCCGCGAGCTCGCCGACTTCGTGAAGTCCGCGCAGCTCGATCGCGCCGGCGCCTTCACGTACTCGATCGAATCGAACACGGTGTCCGCGATGCTGCCGGGCCGCGTCGCGCCCGAGCTCGCGCTCGAGCGCCAGCAGGAGCTGATGGAGCTCCAGCGCCGCATCTCGCGCGCGAAGCACGACGCGATGCTGGGTCGCCCGCTCGAGGTGCTGGTCGACGGCGTCTCCGACGAGAGCGAGTACCTGCTCGAGGGGCGCTGGTACGGGCAGGCGCCCGAGATCGACGGCAAGATCTTCCTCGCGGACGCGCCCGAGGGCCTGAAGCCGGGAACCTTCGCAACCGTGAAGGTCACGCAGGCGTCCGACTACGATCTCGCCGCATCGTTCGATCCCGACGCGCCGCTCGCGTCCGAAGACGACTGACTCAGGGATTGCGCAGCAATTCCGTTCCGTACAGGTGAGCCCGACGTTCATCGTCGCGGCGAGCCGATCGATCGCGGTCGTGAATCGTCTGATTCACGACCGCGCCGCGCGGCGCTACGTTCGATCATGAGCCCCGTCCGCCAAGCCGCCGGCGCGCTGCGCTGCCGCCGGCGGTTCCTGCGCTTCTTCCCGGAAGGCTTCCGCGACGCCGAGTACGTCGAGCTCGAGCGCGACTACAAGGAGCGCGCGCACCACGCGTGGCTCGAGCAGCTGGGCGCGCGCGAGCTGAAGGCGCTGCTCCGCCGCGGCGCGTACGACGAGATCGCGGCGCGCGCGATCCGGATCGAGTCGCGCACGAACCTGCTCTTCTCGTTCGAGAAGATGGCGCTGCGCGACGCGGTGAAGACCGGCGACGGCGCGCGCACGTTCGCGACCGGGCTCGATCAGCTGATCCACGGGCGCGGCGAGCTGGGCGCGCGCTTCTCGCGCTGGATCGAGGCGGTCGCGTCGCTGCCGCGGCGCCAGACGCGCGTGCTCACGTGGCCGGCGGTGACGGTGTTCCCGTTCCTCGCCGATCCCGAGACGCACTTCTTCTTCAAGCCGATGGTGACGCGCGCGGCCGCCCGCGCGTACGGCGTCGAGCTCGCGTACGCGTCGCGCCCGTCGTGGATCGTCTACGAGGATCTGCTGCGCTTCACCGCGCGCGTGCGCCGCGACCTGCGCGATCTCGCGCCGCGCGATCAGATCGACATCCAGTCGTTCCTCTGGGTGCTCGGCTCCGACGAGTACGCCGACTAGACCGACGGAAGCAGCCAGCGATCGCGGAGCTTCACCGACGCGCAGAGAGCGTCCCAGGTCTTGTCGATCATCGACGACAGATCGGGGACGAGGCTCGCGCACGCGCGATCGAGCGCGGCGCGATCGGCGCGCTCGCGCTCGCGCAGCACGTGCTCGACCGGGCGGGGCGCGAGGGCCTCGAGCGCGGCGATCAGGCGCGCGCGCTGCGCGGCGGTCGCGCGGCGCACGTCGAGGACGGGCAGCTGCTCGGCGTCGGCGACGGTGTGCTCGAGCGCGCCGTGGCCCATCGACGCGCGCCCGAGCGACTCGATCGCGAGCGCGGTGAACACGCCGTTCAGGACCGCGGCGAGCGCCTCGAGCTCGACGCCGTCGCGCGGCTCGATCGCGTACACGCGCTGATCGCCGAGCACCGGTTTCGGCGCGAGCCGCTGGATGAAGCGCGGCCCGTACGCCTTCGCGAGGAACAGCCGCGCCGGGCGCGCGGGCAGGGACCACCACGGATCGCGGCTGCGCAGCGAAGGACGGCGACCGGCGGCGGCGTGGCGGCGCACGTGCGCGGCGGCGCGCGGATACCGCGCGAGGATCGATCGATCCGGCGGCAGGACGAGCGCGACCAGCGGCGTCGCGCGCAGATCGATCGCGATCGGCGATTCCGAGCCGTTATACGGCGAGCGGACCACCGGCGCGAGCGCGCCGCGCTCGATCCCGCGCGTCGACGCGTCCGCGCGCGACATGTAGAAGACGTCGTTGGCGCCGGTCGTGATCCCGCGCCGCACGTGCGCGAGCTCGGACAGCGGCACCAGCGCGCCGCCCGCCGTCGACGCGATCGCGAACCAAGCGGCGGGCGCGCGCAGCGCGGTCCGCCACGCGCTCGGATCGTGCGCGGTCGCGCGGACCTCGGCGACGTCGTCGAGCGACGCGCCCGCCGCGATCCGCGCCGCCGCGTCGGCGGTCGGCACGCCCAGGCGCGCGATCGTCACGGGCGCATCGGATCGATCGCGATCCACGACCACGATCATCGCGTTCACGCGCGCCTCGACGAACCAGCGCTCCTCCGGCGCGGCGACGATCGCGCGCACCGATCCGATCGCCTCGATCGCGCGCCACAGGTGCGACGCGTAGTCCGCGTCGAGCAGCGCCTGCGAGACGACCATGACCACGCGCCGCGACGCCAGCTGCACCGCGCGGACCAGACACGCGGCGCCGAGATCGGTGGTCGCTGGGAGCTCGCCGATCGCCCGCGCGATCGCGGCGCGCTGCGCGGCGCCGATCCGATCCGCGCGCACGAACGGCGGATTCCCGACGACGACGTCGTAGACGCCGCCGTGCTCGAACATGTCCTCGACGACGATCGAGCCGACCCCGTGCGCGCGCGCCGCCGCCGCCGCGCTGGGATCGATGTCGATCCCCGTCACGCGCTTCGCGCCGAACGCCGGCGCGCGCGCGACGAACGCGCCGTCGCCGCAGGCCGGATCGCACACGCGCGCGCCGCGCAGATCGGCCAACGCGAGCGCGAGGTCGACGACCGCGGGCGGCGTCCACCACTGCCCGAGCGCGCGCCGCGACGCGCCGCCTACTCGATCCGCCGCACCCGCCACAGCGCCACTCCGAGCCAGACCGCGCTGATCGCGCACAGGCCGATGATCGCGGACGTGACGCTCTCGTCGTGCACCGTGCCCGCGATCTGCGCCTCGTGGAACGCGAGCGAGACCGCCTGCAACCGCGCCGGGATCACCGCGAGCGGGAAGTCGAAGAAGAACAGGTACGCGATCGTCAGCGCGAC
Organism: Kofleriaceae bacterium; assembly: GCA_035493675.1. Taxonomy (GTDB): domain Bacteria; phylum Myxococcota_A; class Polyangia; order Haliangiales; family Haliangiaceae; genus JAIOQA01. The sequence goes on from DATJIA010000143.1 coordinate 24,861, forward strand.
CGATTGCTTCGGCACCAGCGTCGCCCACGCCGCCGCGATCGCCGCGCGCGCGGTCGTCCCCGCCGCGATCGCGATCGCGACCCGCCCGAGCGGCGCCTTGTCGTCGCCGAGCGCGACGTTCAGCGCGATCGCGACGCCGGCCGCCGCGATCGCGGCCGCCATCGGCACCAGCGCGAGCAGCTTGCCCGTGATCACCGACCACCGCGGCAGCGGTCGCGACCACAGGTACGTCATCGTCTTGTCCTCGAACTCCTCGCCGATCAGGCCCGCGACCAGCAGCGCCGACAAGACCGCGCTCGTGAAGACGTTCATCTCGACGACGGAGCGCCACTCGTGCTGCTTCAGCGCGGTGAAGATCGACGCCATCACGATCGGCAGCGCCGCGACGCCGGCCGCGCCGTACAGCGTGCGCGTCCGCATCGCCCGCGTGAACGACACCCGCGCGATCGCGATCGTCGCCGCGCCGCCGCCCAGGACACGAGTCGCCATCAGCGCGAGCCTCCGGTCAGGTAGTCGAACACCGCGCCGAGGTTGTTGTCGGGCGAGGTCATGCTGCGCACCGCGACGCCGCGATCGAGCACGCACGCCGCGATCTCGTCGTAGCAGCGATCCGGATCGCGGGTCTCGACCACCATCGCGCCGCGCTCGAACACGACGCGCGCGACGTGCTCGCTCGACGCCAGCGCCGCGCCGAGCTCGCGCGGCCGATCGCAGTCGACGCGGATGCGGTGCGGGTGCTTGTCGATCAGCTTGCGGATCTCGTAGACGTTGCCCTCGGCGAGCACCTGGCCGCGGTAGACGACCAAGATCTCGGTCGTCAGCGCCTCGATCTCGTACAGCACGTGCGACGACACGACGATCGTCTTGCCGGCCGCGGCGAGCCTCCGGATCTGCTCGATCAGATCGAGGCGCGCCATCGGATCGACGCCGGTCATCGGCTCGTCGAGCAGCACGAAGTCGGGGTCGTGCACGATCGCGCTGGCGAGCTTCGTGCGCTGCCGCATGCCCTTCGAGAAGCCCTTGACGCGCCGGTGCTGATCCTTGGTCATCCCGACCGTCGCGATCGCGGCCTCCGCGGCTTTGCGAGGATCCGGCACGCCCGACAACCGCGCGAGCGTCGTCACCAGCTCGAGCGCGGACAGCTCGTCCCAGGTCGCCTCGTGCTCGGGCGCGTAGCCGATCCGCCGCCGCGTCTCGAGCGAGGCGTAGGGCAGGGCGCCGAAGACCTCGAGCGTCCCGCGCGACGGGCGCAACAGGCCCGCCATCATCTTGATCAAGGTCGACTTGCCCGCGCCGTTGGGACCGAGCAAGCCGACGATGCCGCCGCCGAACTTCCACGACACGTCGGAGATGCCGAGCACGTGCCCGTACCACTTCGAGCACTTCTCGGCGCGGACGACGACGCCGTCGCTCACGATCCCCCCACGCCGTGGCCCGCCTGGTCGCGCACCTGGATCCACGCGAGCGTGATGCCGCCGGCGGTGAGCAGCACGATCGCGACCAGCGACCACACGAACGGCGCCGTGCGCTGGATGAACGGATCGATCGTGACGTCGAACAGGTGGGTGCCGACCGAGGTCACCGCGGCTTGCATGTTGAACGCCATCACCGGCGGCGATCCGATGCCGATCCCGTACACGATGTTCGAGACGACCAGATAGAAGACCGCGAACAGCGCGATCGCGTTGCGCCGCCGCTGCACGAGCGCGGAGAGCCCGAGCGGCACCGCGGCGTAGAGCGCCGCGCCGAGCACGCCGGTGATCGCCGCCTTGCCGACCAGCGGCAGCGTCTTGAGGATGTCGCTCGAGTCCGACATCCCGACGCGGAACGCGGCGACCGCGGTGAGCGGCGCCGCGATGATCAAGAGCTGCAAGAGGAACAGCCCGCCGAACTTGCCGAGCACATAATCGATCGGGCGCACCGGGCGCGAGAAGTAGAACGTGAACGCGCCGACCTGACGATCGCCCGCGATCGTGCCGGCGCCCGCGGTCAGCCCGACGAGGAACGCCGCCTTGCACAGCCACGGCACCGACAAGGCGATGATCCCGTCGAGCAGGTTGCCGTGGATGCCGAAGCGCACGACGCGATCGCCCATCCCGGGCGCGACCGCGCGCGACACGTAGATGAAGCCGCCGGTGACGACCGCCGCGACCACGGCGAGGCCGAGCGCCATCTTGAACCGCCACCACGTCTTCCACGCCTGCGCGACCGTGTTGCGCACGATCACGCCCCAGCGCGTCGACTGCGGGCGCCGCGTGCCGAGGTAGCGCTTGTAGCCGAGATCGTGGATCGCGCCGGTGCTCACGCTTCGTCTCCGATCACGCGGAGGAACGCCGCCTCCATGCTCTCCTTCTCGAGCTCGAAGCCGCGCACCTGCACGCTCGCGTCCTTCGCCGCGCGGAAGACGATCGATGCGTCGGGCGCGTCGCCGAGCGGCGCGGCGAGCGCGATCGGCGACACCGCCTTCGCCGCGATCCCCGCGGCGCCGAGCGACGTGACGAGCCGATCGACGCCGTCCTTCACCTCGATGCGATAGGTGCCGCCGACCGACTGCCGCAGCTTCGCGATGTCGCCGGAGAAGCGGATCCGGCCTTGATGCATGATCACGACCTGATCGCAGACGCGATCCACGTCGGGCAGGAGGTGGGTCGACAAGACGATCGAGCAGCCGCGCTTCTCGGGCATGTCGACGATCAGCTCGAGCATCTCTTCGCGCGATCTAGGATCGAGGCCGTTGGTCGGCTCGTCGAGGAACAGGACCTCCGGATCGTGCACGAGCGCGGCGGCGAGCTTCACGCGCTGCTTCTGGCCCGTCGAGTAGCCGTCGATCGGCTGGTAGCGCTTCTCCTCGAGGCCCGCGTAGTAGAGCGCAGCGTGCGCGCGCTGCATCGCCTCTTGCCGCGGCAGGCCCGACAGCTCGCCCGCGTAGACGCACATCTCGACCGCGCTCATGCCCGGCAGGTACGCCTCGTTCTCCGGCATGTAGCCGACGCGGTCGCGCACCGCGGGCCCGTCGGTCTTCGGCGACATCCCGAGCACGGTGCCTTCGCCCTCGAACTCGACGAGCCCGAGCAGCGCCTTGATCAGCGTGCTCTTGCCGGCGCCGTTCGGTCCGAGCAAGCCGGTGATGCGTCCGCTGATCGCGCCGGTCGCGCCGCGCAGCGCGTGGACCGCGCCGAAGCGCTTGTGCACGTCGCGCAGCTCGATCAAGGCGCTCACTTCGGGCGCGACAGTACCTCGATCGTCACCGGCGCGACACCCGCGTCGATGATCCCCAGCTTGCGCGCGGCGGCCTCGCTGAGATCGATGATGCGCGACTTGTTGCCGAACGGGCCGCGGTCGTTGATCCGCACCACGACCGATCGGCCGCTGTGGATCTCGGTGACCTTGACCATCGTGCCCATCGGCAGCGTGCGATGCGCCGCGGTCATCGCGCTGCGATGGAAGCGCTCGCCCGACGCCGTCGGGCCGCCTTCCTGCCCGGGGCTGGTGCCGTACCAGGTCGCGTAGCCCCGCTGCAGGTTGCTCGGCACGTGCGTGCCGGTCTTGGTCGTCGGCGGCTGCGCGTGACCGCACGCGACCACGAACAGGATCAGGATCCCCCAGCGCACCCCTACATTATATAAGCGCTACTTCGAACATCCCGGGCCGATCTCCTTGCCGGCCTTCGCGAGCCCGGCCGCGCGCAGCTCGTGGCCCGTCGGTCCGTCGCCGAGCGCCTTGCGCGCCTTCTCGCCGTGACCGGGGCCGAGGATGTCGCGCAGGTACGCCTCCATCTGGAACGTGTCCGAGTGCTGCGGCGTGTGGCACTTGTTCGCGCACAGGTCCGGCGCCGGACGGCGCGCGATCGTCGACGGCACGTCCTTGCCTTCCTTCTCGGCGTGGATCGATCCCGGGCCGTGGCAGACCTCGCACTGCACGTTCCGCAAGGCCTCGTTCGAGGCCATCGTCGAGCCGCCGGGCTCGTCCCAGCCGGTGACGTGGCAGCTCGTGCACTCGTAGTCGAGCTGCTTGCCGCTCGCTTCGAGGGTGGCGAACGCGTGCGCGTGCGGCGTCTTCTGCCAGAACTCGACCTGCGCGGCGTGGCAGTTCGCGCACTCGTCGATGCCGACGTACGTCGGCTTGCCGGCGGCGACCGCGATCGGCGGGCGCGACGCCGCGGCCTTCACGTTCGCCGCGCCGGCGTCGCGGCTGTACGTCGCCTTCGCGTCCTGGACTTCTTTGTCGCACGCGAGCTTCTTCGAGATGCGCACCATCGCGAGCGTGAAGTAGCTGCCGGTCGGCGGCGCCTGCAGCGGCTGCGTCTCGAGCGCGTGGCGCTGCGCGCGCAGCTCGACGAGCTCCTGCTTCTTCTGCGCGACGAACGCCTTGTCCGCGCTCGGATCCTTCTCGAAGCCGCTGATCGTGTCTTCGAGCGACTTGATCTCCGTGTCGAGGCGCGTCTCCTCGGCGACCGCCGCGTCGGGACCGACGGCGTCGACGAGCGGCGCGGCGCCGGGGCGCAAGGTCAGCTCGATCCGCGCGACGACCTGGCCGCGGTTCGCCGGTACGACCAGCCACGCGTCGCCGACCTTCTCGGCGCGCGGGTTCATCTTGTCGGGCTCGGGCGCGAGCGCGCCCAAGCCGGCGACCGCCACGTCGATTCCGCCCGCGTCGCGCACGAACGCCGCGGCCTCGCGCTTCGACGGCGCCTGCACGAGCGCGACGATCACCTGCGCGCCCTTCTTCTTGAGGTCCGCGATCGCCGCCTTGCTCGCCGCGATCGGATCGCCGACCTCGAGGCCTTCGATCGCGTTCGGCAACAGCACGCCGAACACACCGACCTGGCCGATCACCTTCGGCGGCTCGATCGCGAAGCCCTTCGCGTTGACCGCTTGCCGCGCGGGGCGCACGGCCTCGAGCCCCATGCCGACGTCGCTCGGGCCGACGCCCCACGCGTCGATCTTCAAGCGCTGCGTGTACGTCTTGACGATCAGATCCGCCTTCAGCTTCTCTTGATCGGCGCGGTGCGGCGGGACCTTGATCAGATCGAACAGCGACGACCCGGCGTCGACCACGACGACCGGGCCGTGCGAACGCGCCTGATCGACCAGCGCCACCGTGCGCGCGAGGTCGCCCAGGGGATCGGTCGTGCAGCCGCACGGCTCGATCTGCCCGCGCAGCTCCGCGAGCGCGAAGATCGTGACGGTCGGGCCGCCGCCCGGCGCAGACCCGGAGCCCGCCGGCGGGTTCGAGCCGGCGTGGGGGGAGCAACCGAAGCAGAGCGACGCGGCCGTGGCCGCGAGGGCCGCCAAGGATTTCCCGTGCATCGCGGTGTACATAGCACGCTTGACCCGCGACACCCGCGCGGGTAGATTGCGCCGCTCCGAGACTCTCGACACCCGAGGACCTGATGTCAGTCGCTATTCGACTCTCCCGCGCCGGCAAGAAGAAGGCGCCCTTCTATCGCGTGGTCGCCGCCGACAAGCGCAAGGCGCGCGACGGCAAGTTCATCGACCTGATCGGCACGTACGATCCGCGCACGAAGACCCTCAAGCTCGACAACGAGCGCTACGCGAAGTGGGTCAAGCACGGCGCGCAGCCGAGTGGCACGCTCGCCGCGCTCGTTCGTCGCACCGCGCGCGCCGCGGCCGCGGCCGCCAAGGCCTGATCCCGATCATGCCGGCTCCCGATATCGCCGAGCTGATCCGCTTCCTCGCCAAGAACCTCGTCGACAAGACCGACGAGGTCCATGTCGCGCTGGTCGAGGAGCGCACCGCGAGCGTGTACGAGCTCGAGGTCGCCGAGAGCGATCTCGGCAAGGTGATCGGCCGCGGCGGCAAGACCGCCCGCGCGATCCGCTCGCTCGTGCAGACCGTCGCGCCGCGCGGCAAGAAGCGCACGCTGGTCGAGATCCTCGAGTAAGAGACTTGTCGCCGGTCGAGAACGACCGCGTCGAGATCGGCGTGGTCGCCCGCGCCCACGGCATCCGCGGCGAAGTGCTCGCGGTGCCGCACGATCCGCAATCGGAGACGCTCGCGTCGATCGACCGCGTCTTCGTCGGTGATCGCGCCTTCGCGGTCACCGCCGCCCGGCCCACCAACCAGGGCTACCTGCTCGCGCTCGAGGGGATCGCCTCGCGCAACGACGCCGAGACGCTCCGCGGCGCGCCGCTCTCCGTCGCCCGCGCCGATCTCGATCTCGCCGACGACGAGTTCCTGCTCGCCGATCTCGTCGGCTGCAACGTCATCCGCCCCGACGGCTCCCCGTTCGGCACCATCGCCTCGCTCGATCTCGTCGGCCAGACCCGCCTCGTGATCCACGACGGCGATCTGGAGCGCCTGGTCCCGCTCGTCGACGCGCTCGTGCCTTCGATCGATCTGGAGAGACGCGTCGTGACCGTCGACGTCGCAGACGATTGGCCGAGCTCGAAGAGATAAGCCGTCGTCCGTCGTCCGTCTCCCGTCGTCCGTTTCAGATCCGCACGCCAACGTTCGCGCTCGGG
>DATJIA010000144.1:0-24980 GCA_035493675.1 Kofleriaceae bacterium
CTGGTACTCGAGCCCGGTCGACACCGCGACCGCGTCCTTGGTGCACGCGAGCGGCTGCACGCGCCCGCCGAGCGTGATCGGGATGTGCACGTCGGTGCTCTTCATCCACGCGAGCTGGCTCTCGTCGTCTTCGCTGCCGTACCAGAGCGTGCCGGCGAAGCAGGTGCGCCCGTCGTCCGGCCGCGCCGCCGCGGTCACGATCTGCGCGTGACCGGCGTCGCCGGCGGTGAGCCACGCGGCCTCCGCGTCCTCGAGCTCGCCGGTCGCCGGCTGCGGCGTGCCGGTCATCGCGAGCGCGCCGTTCTGCTCGTCGACCAGCAGGCGGTCGCTCCAGCCGCCCTTCATGACCTCGGGCTTGCTCCAGTGCGCGCCCGAATCATGCGACGTGGTCGTCTCGAGCAGCACGATGTCGGGCGTGTTCTCCGCCAACAGGATCACGCGATCGACGTCGTGACCCGCGGCGGCGACCACCGACAGCTCGTACTTCGACTTCGCGACCGGCACCGGCGCGGTGATCGCGCCGGTCGCGGCGAGCGGGCCCGCGGTGATCGATCCCGCGCCCTTGTCGTCGGTGGCCGCGGTCGCGCCCCAGGTCGGCTCGCCGACGACCGCGACGACCCCTTCCGCGATCGGCGGCCGCACGGTGACGCTGGTCGCGTCGCGCACGATCACGGTGCGGTCGTCGATCGTGCCGATCAGCGCGTGCGATCGCGCGCCCGCGTACGTGAAGAGGAAGCCCTTGGTGCCGGCGATCGGCGCGCCGATCTTCAGATCCGCGATCGTGTGGGTGCCGCGCGCGAGCTCCGGCGGATCCAGCCCCGCGCCGTGATGGAGCTTCTCGAGCGCGTGATCGAGCGCGGTGATCTGCGGGCCCATCTCGTCGGCGTGGGGCACCGCCTTGGCGAGCGCGTGCCACGCGGTCTCGATCTCGCCCCAGGCGTCCTCGATCTCGTCGATGCCGCTGCCCTGGCCCTCGGGGCGGCCGAGCTCGGACAGCGCGCAGTGGATCTGATCGCCGCGCATCGCGCGCAGCGTGAGCTCGTCGGTCGGATCCGCCTCGGTCGGCTGGTCGCCGAGCAGGCACGCGCGCGCCGCGCGCCACTCCTTCTCCCACTGCGCGATCGGCTTCTTCGCGGCGTCGCGCTGCACCGCCGCGTTGCCGACGAAGAAGTACCAGACGAACACGCCGACCCCCACCAACAGGCCACCACCGAGGACCATCACGAGCTTCTTATCCACGCCCGTCGATATCATAGTGTCCGCATGATCGATCCCGCCGCCGCCGCGATCCTCCGCACCGAGTGCTACGTCGACGGGAGGTGGATCGGGGCGCCGGAGCGGTTCGCGGTCGACGATCCGGCGACTGGCGACACGCTCGCCCGCGTGCCCGAGCTGCCCGACGGCGCGATCGACGCGGCGATCGAGGCGGCGCACCGCGCGCTGCCGGCGTGGCGCGCGCGCTCCGCGTACGATCGCGCGTCGTGCCTGGCCGCGCTCGCCGCGCGCATGCGCGCCGACGAAGCGGCGCTCGCGCAGCTGGTCACCGCGGAGAACGGCAAGCCGCTGTCGGAGTCGGTCGCGGAGATCCGCTACGCGGCGTCGTTCCTCGAGTGGTTCGCGGGCGAGGCGGTGCGCGCGTACGGCGAGCTGATCCCGGCGACGCGCGCGGATCAACGGATCGCGGTCAGGCGCGAGCCGATCGGCGTGTGCGCGCTGATCACGCCGTGGAACTTCCCGGCGGCGATGCTGACGCGCAAGCTCGGCCCCGCGCTCGCGGTCGGCTGCACGGTCGTCGCGAAGCCGGCGGAGGAGACGCCGCTGACCACGCTCGCGCTCGCCGCGATGAGCGAGGCGGTCGGGATCCCGCCCGGCGTCTTCAACGTCGTCACCGGCGACGGCGCGCGCGTCGGCGGCCGCATCGTCGACGATCCGCGCGTGCGCAAGGTCAGCTTCACCGGCTCGACCGAGGTCGGCCGGATCATCGCGGCGCAGTGCGCGCGCGCGCCCAAGCGGGTGTCGCTCGAGCTCGGCGGCAACGCGCCTTTCGTCGTGTTCGCCGACGCCGATCTCGACGCGACGATCGCGGGCGCCTTGATCGCGAAGTACCGCAACACCGGGCAGTCGTGCGTCGCGGCCAATCGCTTCCTGGTCGAGCGCCCGATCTACGACGACTTCACGCAGCGGATCGCGCGCGCCTCGTCGTCGCTGGTCGTCGGCGACGGTCGCGCGCCGGGCGCGCAGATCGGCCCCTTGATCAACGCCGACGCGGTCGCGAAGGTGCGCCGCTTGTGCAAGGACGCGATCGATCGCGGCGCGCGCTTGGTCCTGGGATCGGTGCCGGCGAACGAGAGCCGCTTGATCGCGCCGATCGTGCTCACCGACGTCACCAGCGACATGGCGATCTGGCGCGAGGAGATCTTCGGACCGGTCGTCGCGATCGGCCCGTTCGACGGCGAGGACGACGCGATCGAGCTTGCCAACGACACCGAGGCGGGCCTCGTCGCGTACGTGTGGACCCGAGACGCCGGGCGGATCGAGCGGCTGTCGTCGGCGATCGAGACCGGGATGATCGGGGTGAACGAGGGGCTGATCTCGACGGCGCAGGCGCCGTTCGGCGGCATCAAGGCGTCGGGGCAGGGCCGCGAGGGCTCGCGCCACGGCCTCGACGACTACACCGAGCTCAAATACATCATGCAGCGGATCGGGTAACGTTTCGGCAGATGGCCTCCGGACCCCGCGAGCGTGCCCCGCGCGACCCCGCCGATCCCCTGCGCGGCGCGACGATCGTGGTCGGCGTCGCCGGCGGCATCGCGGCGTACAAGGCCGCCGAGCTGGTGCGCCTGTTGACGAAGCAGGGCGCCGACGTCTTCGTCGTGATGTCGAAGCGCGCGCAGAAGTTCGTCGGACCGCTGACGTTCCAGGCGCTCACCGGCCATCCGGTCTTCACCGATCTGTTCTCGCTGACGCAGGAGTCGGAGATCGGCCACATCCAGCTCGCCGATCGCGCGGATCTGATCGTGATCGCGCCGGCGACCGCGAACGCGATCGCGCGGCTCGCGCACGGCATGGCCGACGACGCGCTGACCTCGGTCGTGCTCGCGTCGAAGGCGCCGGTGCTGATCGCGCCATCGATGAACGTGAACATGTGGTCGCATCCGCTGACGCGCGCGAACGTCACGCGCTTGGTCGAGATCGCGGGCGCGAAGGTGGTCGGCCCCGACGCCGGCTTCCTCGCCTGTCGATGGACCGGGCCGGGGCGGCTCGCCGAGCCCGCCGACATCGTCGAGGCCTCTTGTCGCATCCTCGCGCGCCAAGATCTCGCGGGACGCAAGCTCGTCGTGACCGCGGGACCGACCCACGAGGCGCTCGATCCCGCGCGTTATCTCGGCAATCGCTCGTCGGGGAAGATGGGTTACGCGCTCGCGGCCGCGGCCGCGCGGCGCGGCGCCGACGTCACGCTGATCAGCGGGCCGGTCGCGCTCGACGCGCCGCTCGGCATCGAGCTGATCAAGGTGGAAGATGCGCGCGCGATGCGCGAGGCGGTGCTCGCGCACGCGGATCGCGACGTCGTGATCATGGCGGCGGCGGTCGCCGACTTCCGGCCGCAGGCGCCGTCGGCGAAGAAGCTCAAGCGCACCGAGATCGGCTACGCGCCGACGATCACGCTCGACTCGAACCCCGACATCTTGGCGGAGCTCGGCGCGTCGCGGCGGGGCCGCCGGCCGGTCTTGGTCGGCTTCGCGGCGGAGACCCACGACGTCGTCGACTACGCGCGCGGCAAGCTGACCTCGAAGAACGTCGACATGATCGTCGCCAACGACGTCACCGAGCCCGGCGCCGGCTTCGCGGTCGACACCAATCGCGTCGTCGTCGTCGAGGCCGGCGGCGACACGCCGCTGCCCGCGGGCACCAAGCGCGAGGTCGCGCACTGGATCCTCGATCGGGTGGTGCAGCTCCTTTGAGCGAGCCGTTCGACCAAAGGCTGCGCGACAAGCTCCTGCGGCGCATCCTGTTGGTCGCGGCCGCGATCCTGCTCGCGCTCGGCGCGGCGACGTTCCTGATCGCGCGCGCGATGCTCGCCTCCGAGGTCACCGACAAGGCGCGCGTGCAGGTCGAGCTCGCGACCGCGCGCGTCGACGGCTGGCTGCACGAGAAGGGCGAGGTCGTGCGCGGGCTGGCCGCGCGCGAGGCGCTCGCGCCCATGCCCGACGACGCGCGCCGCGCGCACTTCAAGGCGCTCGCGACCGGCTACGGCGGCGTCGGCTCCGTCTACATGGGCTTCGCCGACGGCCGCTTCTTGACCGGCTCCAACTTCGTGCCGAAGCCCGACTACGATCCGCGCAAGCGGCCGTGGTACCAGGCCGCGGTCGCGCACATGCAGCTGGCGTACAGCGCGCCGTACGTCGACGCCGACACCGGCGGGTTGGTCGTCTCGATCTCTGCGCCGTTCGCGACCGGCGGCGTGATCGGCATGGACATCACCGTCGACGACATCCTCGACAAGGTCCAGCGCCTGCGGGTCGCCGATGGATCGTTCGCGTACGTCGTCGGCGCCGACGGCACGATCATCGCGCACCCGAACGCGGCCCGGCGCATGACGCCGCTCGACGGCGCCGATCGCGCGCTGTTCGATCGCTATCGCGCGGCGCAGGAGCACGACGTCGCGCTCTACGACGCCGACGACTACGTCTCGCTGTCGACGGTCGGCGAGACCGGCTGGGTCGTCATCCTGCACGTGCCCCGCACCGCGGTCACGGGCCCGCTCACCACGCTCCTGTACGTGTTCGTCGGCGGCATCGCGGCCGCGCTGCTCGTGCTCGCGCTGACCGTCTCGGTGATCAGCTCGCGCATCGTGCGTCCGCTCCTGCGGCTGGTCGAAGGCGCGCGCGAGGTCGCGCAGGGCACCTACGATCAGCACGTCCCCGTCGAGAGCCGCGACGAGGTCGGATATCTCTCGCAGAGCTTCAACGACATGGCCGCGGGCCTGAAGGACCGCGAGTTCATCAAGAGCACCTTCGGCCGCTACGTCTCGCCCGACGTCATGCGCGAGATCCTCGACGGCAAGATCGCGCTGGGCGGCGAGGCGCGCGTGCTCACGATCATGTTCTCGGACATCCGCGGCTTCACCGCGCTCAGCGAGAGCATGGACGCGCACGCGCTGGTCTCGATGCTCAACGACTACTTCACGACGATGGACGACGCGATCTCGTCGCACCACGGATCGATCAACAAGTACCTGGGCGACGGCATCCTCGCCTTGTTCGGCGCGCCGGTCGTGCGCGAGTCTTCGGCGCGCGACGCGACCGACGCCGCGCGCGAGATGCAGCGCCGCCTCGCCGCGTTCAACGAGGCGCACCAGACCGAGCTGCGCATCGGCATCGGCGTGCACACCGGGGAGGCGGTCGTCGGCAACATCGGCTCGGAGGCGCGCACCGAGTACACGGTGATCGGCGACGCGGTCAACCTGACCTCGCGCATCGAGGCGCTGACGCCGATCTACGGCCAGGCGATCCTGATCAGCGAGGAGACCGCGGGCCGGCTCGGCGACGATTACCTCCTGCGGATCATCGATCGCGTGCGCGTGAAGGGGAAGGCGACGCCGGTCACGCTGATCGCGCCGCTCTGGAAGCCCGACGTGTCGGAGACCGAGGCGGAGCGCGTCGCGCGCGCGAACGCGGTGATGCAGGAGTACCTGCGCGGCGACTTCGCGGCGGCGGCCGAGCATCTCGACGCGCTCGCGGGCCAGCTCGACAAGCACCTGCAGCTGATCGCCGAGCGCTGCAAGAGCTGCGTCGCGCAGCCGCCGCCCGCGTGGGAAGGCGTCTGGACGATGACCGTGAAGTAACGCTATCGCGCGTCGCGGAGCGCGGCGGCGATGTCGTCCTCGTCGAGCTCGTCGCCGTCGATCACGCGCGCGGCGGTACCGTCGGGGCGGAGCACGAACGAGTAGGGCACGTGCGGGATGCCGTAGCGATCGAGCGTCTTCTGATCGGCGACCAGCGCGAAGCCGCTCCAGCGCAGCTTGTCGAGCTCCTCGGCCGCGCGCGTCGGGCCGCCGGCGATCGTGATCGCGACCGCGCTCGCGCCGGTGTCGCGCGCGGCGCGGAGATCTTTCGGCAGCGCGTTCGCGCAGTACGGGCAGCCGGGACGCCAGAACGTGACGATCGCGGGCTTGCCGTGGAGCAGCGACGGATCGAAGGTCGCGCCGGTCAGCGTCGGGAGCGTGAGCGACGCGGCGACGTCGCCGGCGGGCGGCGACACGCGTGAATGACACGCCGCGACCCCGATCGCCACGAAGAGCACGATCAGCTTCCAGCGCGCGTCGCGATGTGGCATCACCGCATCGATGGATAGCACGGACGACCTGGCTCGCCTCGCGCGCGATCTGCGCAGCGCGATCGGACGTCACGCGCGCGCGGGCGCGTTCGGCGCGCCGGGCGGCGCGACGGCGCGGGCGTCGCTCCCGGTCGTCACGGCGGTCGAAGCGCCCGTCGTCTCGATCGAAGACGCGCCGGCGCCGCGCACGCGCCTCACGCTCGCCGAGGTCCGCGCCGAGCTCGGCGATTGCAAGCGCTGCAAGCTGCACTCCACGCGCACCAAGCTGGTGTTCGGCGTCGGCGCCGAGGACGCGCCGCTCATGTTCGTCGGCGAGGCGCCCGGCGCCGACGAAGATCGCCTCGGCGAGCCGTTCGTCGGCCGCGCCGGCGAGCTGCTCGACAAGATGATCGAGGCGATGGGCTGGACCCGCGAGACCGTCTACATCGCGAACATCTTGAAGAGCCGTCCGCCCGGCAATCGCAACCCGGAGCCCGACGAGGTCGCGGCCTGCTTCCCGTTCCTCGAGCGCCAGATCGAGGCGATCGCGCCGCGCGTGATCGTCGCGCTCGGACGCCCCGCGTCGAACGGCCTGCTCGCGAACACCGCGCCGATCAGCGCGCTGCGCGGGCGCTTCCACGATCGACGCGGTGTACGCGTGATGCCGACGTTCCATCCCGCGTTCTTGCTGCGCACACCCGAGCGCAAGCGCGACGCGTGGAGCGATCTCAAGCTCGTGATGGCGGAGCTCGATCGACTCGGCATCGCCGCGCCGCGTCCTCGCAGCGCGTGACAATCCGGTCGCTACCCATCGTGGCGCTTGACACTGCACGCCGCGACGCCGCTCAATACGATCGCGAGGCTTCGGATGACCAAGCTGGAGTTGATCGAGCGCGTCTATCGCAAGCATGGTCTGCCGAACGGCCTCACCAAGAAGGCCGTCGCCGAGATCATCGACGGGCTGTTCGGAGAGCTCGGCGACTACTTCGTGAAGTCGAAGAGCGCCAAGCGCAACGGCGCGCGCTTCACGTATCCGGGCTTCGGCACCTTCGCCAAGCGCAAGCGCTCGGGCCGCACCGGCCGTCACCCGCGCACCGGCGAGCCGGTCGAGATCCCGTCGATCACGACGGTCGCGTTCGCGATCGGCAGCGAGCTGCGGTCGCTCTTGAACGACTGAGCGCGATGGAGATGGACCTCGAGCTCGCGATCGCGCGCGTCGAGGCGGAGCTCGCGGCGCACACGCGCGCGTGGGCGGAGCAGGGCACGCCGCCGCCGATCGCGCCGTCGCTGGCCGACGCGCGCGTGCGCGCGATCTTCGAGCGCTCGGACGATCCGCGCGCGACGGCGTATCGCGCGATGTGCAGGATCGCGGCGGTCGAGGCGGACGCGCGCGTGATCGTCGCGCGCGCGGCGGCGCCGTCGTGGGACGGCTTGCGCGCGCTGACCTCGGCGCGGGCGGCCGCGGCGCGCGGGGCGCTCGCGGCGATCGTCCGCGAGGCGGCCGGCGTGCGCGATCGGTTCGAGGGCGCCGCAGTGCCGCCGTCGGTCGCCGGCTATCGCGACGACGTGATGCCCGCGATCGATCCCCGCTCGCTCGCGCGGATCGCGAACGTGCTCGGCGAGCTGCACGGCGTCGCGATCGATCGGGGCGCCGCGCGGTTCGCGATCGGGGCCGAGGCGCGCACGTTCGTCGTCGAGCCCGGGCGCGACGTGCGCGTGGTCGTGCGCGGCGGCGCGTCGCTCGCGCGCTGGAGCGAGGCGTTGCACGAGGTCGGGCACGCGCTGGTCGGGCTCGCCTCGGCGTCGCGGCCGTCGCGCGCCGACGACGAAGGCACCGCGACGTGGATCGCGCGCCACGTCGAGCGCGCGGCGTTCGTGCGGGACGTCATCGGCGCGGATCCCGCGCTCGCCGCGATCGCGCGGGCCGCGCGGGCGCGGCAGGTCGCGCAGCGCGCCCAGCTCGCCGCGTTCGAGGACGCGCTGCTCGACGGACGCGGACCTTCCGTGCCGGAGGTCGGCGTCACGCTCGCGCGGCCGACGCCGGCCCTGTGGCGCGATCCCGGCGCGCAGCTCGCCTACGCGCAGGCCGATCGGATCGCGGATGTGCTCGATGCACGGCTCGGCGACGGCTGGCCGACGGCGCGGCTGTCGCGGTAGATTCCGTTCGGTGCGCCGCTTCGCCGTCGTCGTCTCGTTCGCGATGGCGTGCGGCCATCCGCGCGCGGTCGACGTGCGCGCGCTGGTCGCAGCCCACGGGCTCGACGGCGCCGCCGACGAGCTGCGCTTCCGCGTCGCCTCCGACCCGCACGATCGCGACGCGCTGGCGTCGCTCGGCGAGATCGAGGCGAGGCGAGGGCGCCCGGGCGCGGCGCTCGAGGCGCTCGATCGCGCCGCCGCGCTCGGCGGCGCGCCCTGGGACCCGCTCGATCACGACGCGCGCGCGAAGCTCGCGCAGCTCTACCTCGCACGCGCCGAGGAGCGCGCGGATCGCGGCGCGCCGTCGGCGCTCGAGGATCTCGATCGCGCGCGCGCGCTCGGCGCGAGCATCCCGCGCGACCTCGCGCGCGACGCGACGATCGCCCGCGCGCTCGCCGAGCTGCGCCACGCCGATCCGAAGACGCGCGCGCGCGGGCTCGGGCGCCTGCGATCGTTGGATCCGAGAGATCCGCGCTTCTCGCCGGGCACCGCCGAGCACGGCGTGTGGCTGTGGGAGCATGGCGCGAAGCGCGCGGCCGTCCTCGCCCTCGACGCGTGGGCCGCGAGCGGCGCGCACGATCCGCGCGCCGCGCAGGCGCTGGTCGAGGCGCGCGCGTGGTGGGGCGAGGCCGTCGACGCGCGCGCCGCCGCGGCCGCGACCGACCTGTGCGCGATCGCGACCGCGCCCGGCGATCGCTGCGCGCTCGATGATCCCGCGACCGTGACGATCGTGTGGCGCCGCGCCGAGGCGCACGCGTGGCGCTCGAACGATCCCGCGTGGCTCGTGCTCGCCGCGCGCGCGTGGCTGCGCGGCGACACGACCTCGTACCTCGCGGCGGTCGACGCGCACTTCGATCCGCACAGCGACGTCGCGTGGGCGCGGCCGACGGTCTTGCGCATGACCGGCGCGTCGCCGGCCGATCGCGACGCCGCGCTCGACGCCGCGCTCGCCGATCCGAAATCGCCGCGGCTCGTGCTCGCGGTGGAGGCCGCGTACCTCGGCCGCTCGCCGGACCGGATCGAGACGATCGTCCGCGCGGATCACGACCCGCTCGGCGACGAGCTGCTCGCGCGCGTCGCCGAGCCCGCGCCGCCGATCGTCCCCGATCTCGCGCACGCCGCCGCGCTCCACGCCGCGCGCGCGAACCCCGGCCTCGCCGACGAGCTCGCGACGATCGCCGCCGCGTACCTGCGCGAGCCGGCGCTCGCCGATCGCCTCGCCGCCGATTGGATCGCGCGCGACGTCGACGTCTCGGCGCGCGCACCGCTGGCGGCGGAGCTGTTCGCCGCGCTCGGCGATCCGGCGCGCGCGCGCGCGCTGTGGCAGCGCGCCGCCGACGCCAGCCCGGGCGAGGTGCAGCTCGTGCGCGGGCTCGCGCTCGCCGCCGCCGGCACCGACGATCCCGACGCCGCGATGATCCTCGTCACCGGCGCCGCCGCCGCGTCGGGCGACGCCGCGCCGGTCCTCACCGACGTCGCGCGCGCGCTCGCCGCGCACGGCCGCTACGATCACGCGCTCGAGCTGCTGAAGCTCGCGCTGCAGCTGGTCCCCGACGACGATCGCGCGCCGCTCTACGATCTCGCGATCGCGTGGAGCCAGGCCGAGGGCAAGGACACGACCGCGCTCGCGGCCGCGCGCTCCGCGGATCCACCCGCGCCCGCACCCGCGAAGCTTCCCGACGATCCCGACGAGCTCGCCCGCCTCGCGCGCCTGTCGCCGCGCGATCTCGCCGTGCACGAGAAGCTGATGCGCCTCCCCGCCGCCGACCCGCGTCGCGCCCGCGCTCGCGCCGACTTGGCTGCGATCGCCGCTGATCCGCGCGTCTCCGACGACGACGCGAGCGCCGCGTGGAGCGCGTTTTCGCGATAAGCTCGGCTCGTGCTCTACAGCCACACCCTCGCCGACGACGAGAAGCGCGAGCTGCTCCGCATCGCGCGCGCGACGTTGCGCGAGCACGGCTTCTCGGGCCGCATCCCGCCCGGCAAGCCGCACCGCGAGTGCCTGGTCGCGCCCGCCGCGGTGTTCGTCTCGCTGCACAAGGGCAAGACGCTGCGCGGCTGCATCGGCTCGACCGAGGCCGACAAGCCGCTCTATCGCGCGGTGCAGGAGATGGCGATCGCCGCGGCGACCCGCGATCCGCGCTTCCCGCCGCTCGATCCCGACGAGCTCGAGGCGACCGAGATCGAGATCTCGGTGCTCGGCGGCGCGCGCACGATCAAGTCGCCCGAGGACATCGTGATCGGACGCGACGGGCTCTGGATCGAGGGCCACGGCCGCCGCGGCCTGCTCTTGCCGCAGGTCGCGCCCGAGGCGGGCTGGGACGCGGCGACCTTGCTCGCGCGCACGTGCGAGAAGGCGACGCTTCCGCCCGACGCGTGGAAGGACGCCGAGGTCACGGTGCACGCGTTCGGCGCGCAGGTCTTCAACGACCACACGCACCCCCCGATCAAGCGCGCGCCTACGAAGCCGTCGGCGTAGGCGACGTGAAGATCTGCGCGGTCGCGCGCTGCGCCTTCGGCGGATCGAAGACCGCCGCCTCGCCCGGCACGTCGCGATAGGTCTGCACGATCAGCTGCGCGACGCCGCGCTCCTCGTACTGCAGCACGATCGCGTCGCGGATCGCGCCGTCGGCGCCGCGGACCTGATGCGCGACGCACCAACCGACCGCGCGCGCGCCGTGCTGCGTGACGGCGGCGCGCAGCCCGGCGATCACCTCCGCGGTCAGCTCTTCGATCACGGGCCCGGCGCTGGGATCGATCGCGCGCACGCGCCGGAGCTTCACGACGTTCCCGAGGTCGGTGATGATCGCGCCGGTCGGGACCAGCTCGCCGGTCTCGACGAGCTCCATCCGCGCCCACGGCAGGAGCGCATCCCCGACGAGCTGCAGATCCTCGGCCGGCATCGATCGATCCTAGCGCTTCGCCGGCGGGCGGCGGCCCGTGCGCTTGTAGGTCAGGTAGTCGCTGACGATCGTCCCGTGATCGAAGACGAGCGGACCGGGCGGCGCATCGGCGGGCGCGACCTCGGCGCGCGCGGCGTCGTCGGCTCCCGCCGGCGTGCCGGAAGCGCGCCCGATGAAGACGACCGACACCGTGTGCGTGCGCGCGTCGCGGCTGGGATCCGAGTACACGTGGAACAGCTCGACCAGCTCGACGTCGAGCCCGGTCTCTTCCTTCGCCTCGCGCACCGCGGCGTCGGCGAGCCACTCGCCGTAGTCGACGAAGCCGCCGGGCAGAGCCCAGCCGTGCGGCGCGTTGGCGCGCTCGATGAAGACCAGCGTGCCCGGCTTGCCGTCGAGCTCGATCAGGACGTCGACCGTCGGTGCCGGGTTCTTGTGCTCGCCCATCGATCCCTCTCAGTCGTCGCCCAGCGCGTCGATCCACTCACCGAGCTGCTTCTTCATCGTCGCGGCGACGTCGGCCTTCTCCTCGAACAGATCGTGCTGCTCGTCGTGGTCGGCCGTCATGTCGTAGAGCTCGTACTTGTTGTCGCTCTGGCGGAAGAACAGGTGCCACTTGCCGTCGGCGGAGATCATCGACTTGCCCTCGTGATCCCACTCGGGGGCGGGCAGGAGCTCGGCGAACGCGGGTCGCGGCGCCTGCGGCTCGCCCTTCAGCAAGGGAAGCAGCGTGCGCCCCTTCCACGCCTTCGGCGGCGCCTGCCCGAGCAGGTCGAGGATCGTCGGCGCGACGTCGATCACCTGCACGACCTGATCGACCTCGCGCGGCGCGACGTCCGGCGCGCGGACGATCACCGGCACGTGGATCAGCTCGTCGTAGAGCGACTGGCCGTGGAAGAAGAGATCCTGCCCGGCGATGCGGTGCGCGCCGAACGCCTCGCCGTGATCGCTGACGAGCACGACGATCGTGTCCTTGGCGAGGCCTTCCTTGTCGATCGCGTCGAGGATCTGGCCGATGAAGCCGTCTTCGAACGCGATCTCGTAGTCGTACTTCTGCGCGAGCGCGGCGGTGCCGTGCTCGGTGATCGGCCAGCCGTCGTGCTCCATGTACGTCGAGTGCGGCTCGAACAGGTGCACGAAGAGCGCGAACGGCTGCTTCGCCTTCGCGAGCGCCGCGAGCTGCGCGGTCACGCGCGGCACGATGCGCGGCGCCGCGGTGTCGTGGTTCGAACCGGCGATGTCGAGCGCGCCGTCGTCGTCGAACTCGTCGAAGCCCTGCAGGAAGTTCGGGTGCACGCGCGACGCCGGGCACTCCTCGTCGTGGCAGAAGTAGAAGTGCGAGGCCTGCCCGGCGGTGTGCAGGCCGGCGGCCCGGAGCGACTCGAACAGCATGTCGTTGGCGTCGTCGAGGCGCGGGTAGTTGCCGTTCTTCGGGTAGTCCGTCTTGTCGTGATCGATCGCGACCTGCGACGGATAGCGCGACGTCATCATCGACGGCATCGAGCGCGGCGTGTTGGGCGCCTGCGAGTAGGCGCGCGCGAACCAGACCGATTGCTTGATGAAGGCGTCGAGGCGCGGCGTGAGCGACTTGCCGTCGCGCGTGTAGCCGGCGGCGCCGAGGCGATCGCCGCGCAGCGTGTCGATCATGATGAAGACGACGTTGTAGGCGTGCTTCGGCGCGGTCGGCGGCGGCGGTTGGACGTTCTGGTCGGTGGTGATCTCGACCGACTTCACGCGATCGCCGCCGGTGCAGTCGTTGTCGATGCCGTCGTTGGGGACGTCCTTCGCGCCGGGATGGATCTCTTTGTCGTGATCGTCGCAGTCGGGGCCGCCGAAGAACGGCGAGTAGCCGTCGCCGTCGCGGTCGACGAACGCGCGGCCGACGCCGACCAGCTTGGCGCCGCCCATCGAGTGATCCATCACCGCGGTGAGCGTGGCGTCCGACGGCACGCGGTTGAGCATCAGCGCGGCGAGCGCGACCGATCCGATCGCGGCGACGGCGGTGATCACGCCGCGCGCCGGCAGCTTCTCGCGCACGCGCGCGAGCGGCCCGTACGCGAGCCACGCGAACGCGACCGCGAGCGCCGGCAAGGCGCCGAGCATCGCGTACGCGCGCAGGTTGAGCGCGCGCCAGTCGAGCATGTTGAAGACGACGTACAGCGCCGCCGCGATCACGAGCGCGATCGCGCCGAGCACGAGCACGAGCACGCGCGGGATCGGGCCGAGGCGCGGGACGATCTGCATCGCGCGCCGCGCGACGCGATAGATCGGGATCGCGAGCAAGCCGAGCACGGGCAACAGGCCGACCGTCGCGACGCCGAGCAGCAGCGCGCCGACGTTCTTGCGCTCGGGCGTCGCGACCAGCGGGATCGCCGCCTTCTTCACCCAGAAGATGACGGGCACCGCCGCGATCACGCCGGCGACCAGCGCCGCGGCGACCGCGCGATCGAGATCGTCGTCGGCGCGGAGGCGCGCGAACGCGCGGCCGACCGCGCGATCGCCCCATTGCGCCTTGATCGCGCCGGCGACCACGCCGGCGTAACCGCCGACGATCAAGGAGGGCAGGAGCCACAGCGCGACCAAGGACGGCGCGAACCCGAGCCCGCCGGGCGCGGAGCCCGCGGTCGCGATCACGTCGACGAGCGCGACCAGGATCCCGGCGGCGAGCCCGCAGCCCAGGCCCGCGGCGATGCCGTCGCGCCACGGCGTCGACTTCGGATCATCCATCGCTCGATCGGTTACCACGCTACCGCCGAGTCTTCACTCGATCGAGCACCGCATCGCGCGTCGGCACCGACGCCCACGGCCCGAGCGACGTACACGAGAGCGACGCCGCGGCCGCCGCGAGCTCGAGGCAGCGCACGAAGGGCAGGGCGCCGAGCAGCCCCGCCGCGAACGCGCCGTGGAAGACCGCGCCCGCGCCGGACGTATCGATCAGATCGGTCGGGAACGCCGGGCACTCGACGATCTGTCCGTCGTGGAGCCCGATCGCGCCGGCGCCGCCGAGCGTGATCACGACCGCGCGCGGGCCCATCGCGGCCAGCGCCTCGAGCGCGGCGCCGAGCTCGGTGCGCGGCGCGAGCTCGGTCGCGAGCCGCTCGCTGGAGATCAAGATGTCGGCGAGCCCGACCAGCTCGCCCATGCCCTCGCGCACCTCGCTGCCGTCGGCGACGACCGGGATGCCCAGCTTGCGCGCGCGCTCGGCCGCCGCGATCTGCAGCGGCACCTCGGTGCCGTCGACCAGCACCGCGTGGGCGTCGGCGAGCGCGGCGGCCAGGTCCGTCGCGGGCGTGGAGGTCCCGGGCTCGAACTCCATGATCGCGTGCGTCCCGGTCGGCTCCGCCAGCCGGATCGACACCGGCGAGCGCCCCATCGGCCGCAGGTGCTCGACGTCGATCGCGGCGCGTCCGACGATCGTGCGGATCACGCCGCCGAGCGCGTCGGCGCCGACCGAGCCGGCGAGCCGCGCACGACAGCCGAGCGACACCGCCGCCGAGCAGGCAACCGCGACCCCCGGCGCGGGCGCGAGGTCGAGCTCGACCAGCTCCGCGGCGGCGCGGATCGTCGGATCGGGCGCGGCTGCGCCCAACCCGGTCATCGCCGCCCCGATGCGGCCCACCCCCACGACCATCGGTCGCGAAAGAGACATTGATCGCACCCTACAACGGGGGAACGGGATCTTAGAAGCGGTAACGCCGCGAGGATGCTAGGGTCTGCCGCGCCATGGCCAGGCAACCCCGCGGAACGGGTCCCGATCCAACCGAAGGATCGCCCGTTTCCCGCGCGGCGACCGAGGAGCCCGTGGCACCCGCTACCGTCGAAATCGCACGACCCCGGCCGCTGACCGCGGCCCCCGCGTCCTCCGACGAGACGCTGATCGCCGCCTGCCGTCGCGGCGAGGAGCGCGCGATGGAGGCGCTCTATCATCAATACAAGCGCCGCGTGTACGCGCTGGTCTATCGCATCGTCGGTGCGGGCGACGCCGAAGAGGTCGCGCAGGACGTGTTCGTCCGCGTGTTCCGCGGGCTCGGCGCGTTCCGCGGCGAGTCGCAGCTCGGCACCTGGATCTATCGGTTGTCGGTCAACGCGGCGCTCTCGTACGTCGCGAAGCGCGGCCGTCGCGCCGAGATCCCCGACGGCGCCGAGGTGCTCGATGCGCTGCCCGCGCCGCCGGTCGCGATGAGCGATCCGAAGCTCGCCGCCAAGGTCGAGGCCGCGATGTCGGCGCTCCCCGCGGGATATCGCGCGATCCTCGTCTTGCACGACATCGAGGGCTTGTCTCACGAGGAGTGCGCGGCGATCCTCGATTGCCGGGTGGGGACCTCGAAGTCGCAGCTGCACAAGGCGCGCGCGAAGATGCGCGAGCTGCTCGGGCCGGCGCTCGCCGGCGAGAGGGAGCGTTCGTGAGCGCGTGCGAGCACGTGCGCGCGGAGCTCACCGCGTACCTCGACGGCGAGCTCGACGAGACGTCGGCGAGCTCGCTGCGCGGTCACCTGCGGCTGTGCGTGGAGTGCCGCGCGCTCGCGGATCAGCACGCGCGGATCGTGGATGTCCTGGCGGCGCTGCCACCGCCGGAGCCGCCGCCCTCGATGTGGGACGGCGTGAAGGCGCGGCTCGGCGCCGCGGAGATCGAAGACGCGCGGCGCTCGCGGCTCGGGCTGTGGTGGCAGCGGGTGCGGCCGCACCTCGTGCCGGCGATGGGGCTCGCGGCGGCCGCGGCGGTGGCCGCGGTGTGGATCGCGCATCGGCGCGCGAGCGGTGACGAGCCCGCGCACGAGGTCGCGATCGGCCATCACGAGGTCACGCCGCCGGTTCCGCCGTCGCCGCCTGTCGCGCCGAGCGCGGCCGACCAGATCGACGTGCGCGACGCGCTCGCCTCCGACGACGATCACGCCGACGCCGCCTATCGCGCCGCCGCCGAGGAGCTGATCGCGATGGCCGCCGACGCGAAGGGCGACTGGACGCCGTCGCAGCAGAAGGCGTTCGACGCGCGGGTCGCCGCGCTGCGCACCGCCGCCGAGCACGCCGCGAGCGGCGAGCCGCGCGAGCGCGCGTGGCAGGCGCTCATCGACTACGTGCAGCGCGCCGTCGTCGGCGTGCGCGTCGCGGAGGCGCTGTGATCCGCGCGGCCGCGATGATCGCGAGCGTCTTGTGCGCCGGCGCGGCGATCGCGCACGCCGATCCGAAGCCGGCCGCGCCGCCCGACGGCGTCTTCGAGCGCGATCAGGTCGAGGTCGGCCCGTCGCGCAAGCCGATCCGCACGATCACGATCGAGAACGCGCTCGGCGACGTTCGCGTCGAGGGCCACGACGGCAAGACCGTGCAGATCATCGCGACCAAGCGCGCGCCCGACGACGACACCCTCGATCGCCTGCGCGTGTCGCTGGTCCCCGATCCCGACGGCGCGGTGAAGATCGTCACCGCCGTCGACGGCGGCCGCGAGGCCAAGCCGGTCGCGAGGAGCGCGGTGCGCATCGACGTCGTGATCCGCGCGCCGCGCGACGCCAAGGTCGACGCCCGCGTGCACGACGGCAAGCTCGAGCTCTTCAACATGGACGCCGGCGGCGAGCTCGACGCGCTCGACGGCAACATCGCGGTCGAGAACGTCGCCGGCGCGGTCGTCGCGCACTCGCTCGCCGGCGATCAGACGTTCAAGTCGGTGTTCGGCACCGTCGACGCGCAGGCGATCACCGCCGACATGGTGCTCGACACCGTGCGCGGCGAGCGCCTGATCGCGTCGGTGCACGCCGGCAAGATCGACGGCCGCCACGTGACCAGCCGCCACATCGAGCTGCGCACCACCCGCGGCGACATCGTCTTCGACGGCACCGCGACCGCCGGCGGCGACATCGTCGTCGCGTCCTTGCGCGGCGACGTCTCGGTGACCTTGCACGGCGGCGTGCCGGTGCGCGTGCACGCGAGCGCCGCGCACGTGACCTTGCCGTCGGGCGGGCGCGCCGACGAGCACGATCCTTCGATCACCGAGTTCGGGGAGTTCGGCCTGCAGTCGCACCCGACGCCGCTCACGATTCAGTCGCGGTTCGGAACCGTGAGCTTCGCGCTCGCGCAGTAGCACCCGCGATTGACGGTTTCCGGGCGCGGCGGCACACTGGACCGAAGTGGACACGCCCGCCCCCAAGGAGATCCAGGAGTACGCGCAGCGCGCCGTGGATTACGTCCAGCGCTCGCTCGGCCTGGAGCTCGCCTACGACTCCGACACGCTGCCGCTCCTCGATCACTACCTGCGAACGGTCCCGACCGATCAGCCGGCGACGCTCGAGCTGGTCGCCTTGACCGCGGGCGCGTACTTCGGCGAGGTCGTCCGGCGCCGCCTCGGCGGCCGCTGGGACATGTCGTCCGGCGGCAGCCCGGAAGACGCGCTCGGCTGGCGCATGGTGCTGCCCACCGGCATCCACTTCTCGCCCGCGGGCTTCGTCGCCGCCGCGATCGTGCAAGACGATCTCGAGGACGTCGACACCGCGCTCGACGCGCCGCCGCGCACCCGCCCGCACCTCGAGCGTGCGCTCGAGCGCATGGGCGACGTGACGGTCGAGGACTACTACTCGCTGTGCGGCCGGCTCGACACGCTCGAGCACGTCCACGAGGTGCTGGTCGCGGTCGCCGCCAAGATGATGGGCAACCGCACCGAGCCCGACGAACCCGGCGAGGCCGAGGCGGAAGGCGACGACAAAGACGAGAAGGAAGACGTCGAGGCCGCCGCCGCGCCGCCCGACGAAGGCGAACGCCTCAACTAGTTCCCGTTCTTCTTCACGCGGATCTGGTTGTCGATCTCCTTCACGCCGGAGACCTGCTCCGCGATCTCCTCCGCGCGGTACTTCATGCCGCGCTCGCTGACGCGGCCGGTGAGCGTGACGTCGCCGTTCGAGACCTTGACCTCGATCTGCCGCGCGTCGACGTCGTGGTCGTCGGTCAGGCGATCGCAGAGATCCTCGTGGATGCGCGCGTCCGAGCGCGTGTAGCCCTGCGGGCCGTGGCCGCGCCAGCTCGGCCGGTCGCGATCGCCGCCGCCGACGCCGGCGCGCGTGTAGTAGTCGTCGCGCCAGGGCTGCGGCGAGCCCATGTTGCCCATGCCGCCGTAGCCGCCGCCGTACCAGCCGCCGGTGGTCTGGGGATAGCGCTCGCGATCGTAGTCGCGCCCGCCGCGATAGAGATCGCGATCGCGTTCGCGATCGCGCCCGTCGTCGCCGCGGTCCTCGCCGGGCTCTCGTTGCGATCCTCGATTCGGCATCTCGCTCTCCTTCGTTCGGTTCACTGCATTCACTGCGACGCGCTCTCGACCTCGACCAGCCGCGGCGGGCCGTGCGGCGGGACGCGGATCTCCTGATCGAGATCGGGACGGCGCGGCCGCTCGATCGGCTCGATCGCCTCGGCGCGCCCGGTGCGCACCGCGCGGTTGATCGCCTCGATGATGCGGATGTCGGCGAGCCCTTCGTAGCCCGACGGCTCGGGATCGATGCCCTCGCGCACGCACTTCACGAAGTACTCGATCTCGGCGGCGATCTGATCGCGCTTGTGGAACGTGCGCTGGCGCGGCCCGACCCCGTTCTCGACGGTGAGCTTCATGTCGGCGGCGTACTCGTACGACTGATCGAGCGACAGCACGCCCTCGGTGCACACGACCTCGTAGTGCGCGCGATCGTGCGCGCCGAAGCTGGTGACGAACGAGGCGAGCTTGCCGTTCGGGAAGCGCAGGGTCGCCGCGACCGCCTCGTCGGCGTGCTTGAAGCGGGCGTCGAGCTGGTTGGTCGCCGCGGCCGCGATCACCTCGTACGGCTCGTCGCGGAACAGGTAGCGCGCGGCGTTGATGCAGTAGATGCCCATGTCGAAGAGCGGGCCCGCGCCGGGCCGCGGCTGCACGCGGATGTTGTGCTCGCGCACCTGCTGCGAGAACGACGACACGAAGAAGCGCGGCTCGCCGAGCTTGCCGCCCTGCGCGAGATCGATCGCGGTCAGGTTCGCCGCCTCGAAGTGCAGGCGATAGGCGATCATCAAGCGGACGCGCGCCGCCTCGCACGCCGCGATCATCGCGCGGCAGTCCTCTTCGCTCGGCGCCATCGGCTTCTCGCACAGGACGTGGACGCCGCGCCGCGCGCACTTGATCGCGTACTCGGCGTGCATGTCGGGCGGCAGCGCGATGTAGACCGCGTCGACGCGATCCAGATCGAGCAGCTCGTCGAGCGCGTCGTAGTCGACCGCGTGCTCGACCTCGTAGCGATCGCGGAGCGCGTCGCGCTTCTTGGTCGAGCCGGACACCAGCGCGGTCAGCTCGACGTCGTCGAGGTAGCGGAACGCGGGCAGGATCGCAGCTTGTGCGAAGTGTCCCAACCCGATGACTCCCATCCTGAGCTTTCGCGTACGCATGCGCACGGCACCTAGTGCGAGTCGCATGCCACGCGGCGCCACGACGTGATCGCGTGATCGCGCGTCGTTCGCGTGCGCGCACGCCACAGTGAGCGTCAGGGCGCCGCGTCGACGGGCCGCGCCCCGTCGATGATCATCCCCGCGTCGAGGACGATCATCTCGGCGCCTGGGGGAGCTACCCCGGGTCCGCTCGCTCGCGCTCGCGGCTCGGGCTCCGCCCTCGGCCCTGCCCCCCGCGGCGCCTCTAGGTACGCCGCCGGAGTCAGCTCCGGAATATCGGCATGACGCTGCACGGGCGCGACCGTGGGCTTGTTGACCGAGGGGTCGGGGGTGAGCCCGGGCAGGACGGGCGGGACGCGGTTCGGATCGCTGCATCCCGACGGCGCCCACGCGCCCGCCGCGACGCCGCACCCGAACAGCGCGACGATCCATAGACGTGAGAGACGCATGGGCGCACTTGGTGCAACCGCGGTTCCATCATGGCGACTCGCAACCCGTATCCGACCGCCGCGGCGTTCCTCCCGAAGACGCGGAGCCTCCGCGCGCTTCGCATCGCGTCGCAGACGTGCGAAGGCTGCGATCTCTACGCCCACGCGACGCAGACCGTGTTCGGCGAGGGACCGGTGCACGCGCGCGTGGTGATCGTCGGCGAGCAGCCGGGCGATCAGGAGGATCGCGCCGGTCGCCCGTTCGTCGGGCCCGCCGGCGCGCTCCTCGACGAAGCGCTCGCGCACGCCGGCATCCCGCGCGACGACGTCTACATCACGAACGCGGTGAAGCACTTCAAGTTCACGCAGCGGGGCAAGCGCCGCATCCACGACAAGCCGACCTACTACCAGGTGCAGGCGTGCAAGCCGTGGCTCGACGAAGAGCTCGACGCGCTCGAGCCCGAGGTGATCGTGCTGCTCGGCGCGACCGCGGCGCAGTCGAGGTTCGGGCGCGCGTTCAAGGTCACGCAGCATCGCGGCGAAGCGATCGCGCACGACGGCCGCGTGGTGATCTGCACGGTCCATCCCGCGAGCGTCTTGCGCGCGCCCGACGACGACGCGCGCCGCGACGCGCGGGAGGCCTTCATGCGCGACTTTTCCGCCGTCGGTGCCGCGTACCGGCGGACGCAGCGCTCGCGCGCGCATGAGACGCACGCTTCGCCCTGACCCGCGCGTGCGGTGCACGTGATCCCTTGTCACGGTGTGCGCCTGCGCCCGCGAGGCTCTGGCGCAAGACCTCCATCAGATCGGTCGTCTTGGTCGGCGCCGGGGCCTCGGCGGGCTCGACCTCGATCGTCCCGGTCTTCGCCTTCTCGGCGATCGCCTCCAGCACGCGCTCCTTCACCTCGTCCTTGTACTTGGAGAGATCGAGCTCGTCGGTCGTGATCTGCGCGATCACCTGCTCGGCCAGCTTCATCTCGCCCTCGCGCGGCTTGGTCGCGTGCGGCAGCTCGACGTCGTCCCAGCCGCGCACCTCGTCGGGATAGCGCAGCTGGTGCATCGCGAGGCCGGGGCCGTCGGGGCGCACGACCACGACGTACTGGTTGCCGCGCGCCGCGTAGGTCGCGATGCCGACCAGCTCCGCCTTCTCCATCGCGGCGCGCAGCAGCCCGTACGCGTGCTCGCCGCCCTTGTCGGGCCCGAGGTAGTAGTGGCGATCGAAGTAGATCGGATCGACCGCGCTCGCGGGCACGAACTCCTGCAGCGCGATCGCGTTCGACGCGACGGCGTCGAGCGCCTTCAGCTCGTCGGGCTCGAACGTCACGATGCGTCCCTTCGAGACCTCGTAGCCCTTGATCAGATCGCTGCGCTCGACGACCTCGTCGTCGGTGGGGCAGTACCACTGCATCTTCACCCGCGAGCCGCACGTCTCGTGGATCCAGTGGAACGAGACGTCCGAGCCCGGCGCGCCGGTGGAGTAGATCCGCGCGGGGATCGAGACGAGACCGAAACCGATCGTGACTCTGTCCAAGGCTCGTGCGCTCATGACGACGGGTCGAGCAACGCGCGCGCCAGGCACGCGGCGTGCAGCATCGGCGCTCCGAGGAAAGGAGAATCCCGATGCCCCGAGGCAGCAAGAAGAGCTACACGTCGAAGCAGAAGCGCCAGGCTCATCACATCGAGCAGAGCGCCAAGAAGTCCGGCAAGTCCTCGAAGCGCGCGGCGCAGATCGCGTACGCGACGGTCAACAAGCAGGACGGCGGCGGCAAGAAGTCGGGCAGCGGCCGCGGACACAAGACGAACAAGGCCGCCGCGCGTCGCGGTGGCAAGAACTCGCACAAGGGTCGCTCGCGCTCGCGCACGAAGTCGAGCTCGTCGCGCCGCAAGTCGCGCTGAGCTACGCGAGGCCGT
Source organism: Kofleriaceae bacterium (assembly GCA_035493675.1). GTDB lineage: Bacteria > Myxococcota_A > Polyangia > Haliangiales > Haliangiaceae > JAIOQA01. The sequence goes on from DATJIA010000144.1 coordinate 22,133, forward strand.
GCATGACGCGGCCCATCTCGCGGTACTCGCGCAGCGCGGCCTCCATGAGATCCGCGTGCGTGACGGTCCGGCGCGGGCGCGCGGTGGCGGCGATCAGCGCCGCGCGCACCGCGGCCTTCTTGATGTAGCCCCCGGCCATCTCGAAGCGATCGGCGAGCGCGCGCCAGTTGACGTCGGCGGCGAGCGGGACTTCCTTCGGGAACATCGACTGCCACAGCTTCTCGCGCTCCTCGACGTCGGGCAGCTCGAACTGCACGGCGAAGCGGACGCGGCGCTTGAACGCCTCGTCGAGGCCTTGCTCGAGGTTGGTCGCGAGCAAGGTCACGCCGTCGTAGGTCTCCATGCGCTGGAGCAGGTAGTTGACCTCGAGGTTCGCGTAGCGATCGTTCGAGGTCTGCACGTCGGTGCGCTTGGCGAACAGCGCGTCGGCCTCGTCGAAGAACAGGACCGCGTGCGAGTCCTCGGCCTCGGTGAAGATGCGCGCGAGGTTCTTCTCGGTCTCGCCGATGTACTTGTTGACGACCTGCGAGAGATCGATCCGGTAGAGGTCGTAGCCGAGCTCCTTGGCGAGGAGCTGCGCGACCATCGTCTTGCCGGTGCCGGGCGGGCCGGCGAGGATCGCGGAGACGCCGCGGCCGTACGGCAGCTTGCGCGCGAAGCCCCAGCCCTCGAGGAGGAACGGGCGCTCGCGCGCGAACGACACGACCTCGCGCAGCTGCGCGAGCGTGTCTTCCGGAAGGACGAGGTCGTCCCACGAGAAGCCGGCGGGGATGCGCTGCGCGACGTCGCCGAGGCGGTGCGAGAACGCGAGGCGCGCGGCGTCGCCGAGATCGTCGAGCGTGACCTTGGGCGCGACCGGATCGCGGAGGCGCGCGGCGGACACGGCGCGGCGCGCGGCGCGCGAGATCGTGCCGCCCGTGAAGGCGTAGCGGCCGGCGACGATCTCGATCTCGGCGTCGCCGGGCGCGACGCCGCCGGGCAGGGCGGCGCGCCAGAGCGCGGCGCGTTCGCGGAAGCTCGGCGGCGGGACGTCGAGCTCGACGAGATCGTGGAGCGCGCCGACCAGCCACGCGGGCCGCGCGGGCAGGGTGAAGACGATCGGGACCGGCGCGGCCTCGATCGCGTCCGCGATGCGGCCGGCCAAGGACGGCGTGACCTCGTTGCCGACGTCGTCGCCGATCAGGATGCAGACCGCGCCGCGCAGCGCGGCTTCGCGCAGGCACGCGACCAGGCGATCGGGCAGCGCGCGCGGATCCGCGAGCAGCTCGGCGAGCGACACGCGGATCGACGGCATCTTGTTCTCGGCGGCGAGCGCCTCGACGAGCAGCGCGCGGCCGGTGCCGCCGCGGCCGGCGAGGACGACGCGGGGATGGCCCGGCGCAGCGAGCGCGCGGCGCACGCGCTGGACGACCGCGTCGGGGAGGATCACGTCGTTCAGCGCGGGCGCGTCGTTGGTGACGTGGACGACGCCCGCGATGCTCTCGTCGATCGGATCGTGCCCGCGCAGGAACGCGATCACGCGATCGCTGACGCGCACCGCGCGCGCGGTCCACGCGACGTCGCCGCCGCCGATGACGAGCACGCGGTGGCGGCGCAGCGGCGCGCGATCGTCGAGGCGCTCGAGCACCTGCGCTTGCGTGGGCGCGCTCGGCGCCGCGGAAACCGCGGCCCCGATCGGATCGATGACACGGGGCGGCGCGGCGACCAGGCGGACCAAGAAGCCGACGTCGGGGCGCTTGCGGGTGAAGTCGTCCCACGCGAACGCGTACGAGCGCTCGAGCGAGGGATCGATGTCGGGGCCGGCGGCGGCGCACAAGAGCTGCAGATCGAGGTCCGACAGCTCGAGGACCCGCGCCGCGCGCGCGAGCGGCCCCTCGGGGAACGCCAGGCAGTGCGCGTGGATCGCCGTCCACGCGTCGCGGAGCCGTTGATCGGCGGCGCTGGTGTCGCCGTCGGGGACATCGCCGCGCAGGAGCTTCACGACCTCGCCGGCCGAGACCGAGAAGCGCGAGGCCTGCGGATCGCCGCGGCGGCCCGCCTCGCGCGCGATCAACCGCTCGACCAGCGCCCGCGCATATCCGGCGATCACGCCCAGCTCGACCGTGGTCATTGCTCCGGCGAGTGTAGATCCGGACGGGCCCATCGCGGTATGCCTCTACGGATGGCTCGGGGAACCTCTCGCGCACCGTCGCAGAACGCCTACCGGGGAACGGTCGGATCGACGCGCACGCAGGTCGTGCAGGTCACCGCGCCGGGCGGCGACATCGTGGCCGCGCAGGTCCACGTCGCGGTCGATGCCACGACCGATCCGGAGCTCGCGGTGCGCTTGCAGACCGACGAGCCCGACCGCGCGCTCAACGCGATCGCGTTCGCCGACGGCACGCGCTCGCTGGTCAGCGTGCCGGTCGTCTATCACGATCCGGCGGCCGAGGTGTTCGCGCTGGTCTTGGGCGACGGCGATCGCCACCGCGAGCTCGACGAGCGCGCGCGCCTCTACGAGCAGCTCGCCGCCGAGCGGCTCGCGGTTCCCGGCTACGTGCGCGACTTCGCCGTCGTGTTCGGCGGGCGCGGGCTGCGCGCGTACCTCGAGCAGCGCGCCGAGGCGACGCTCGAGAAGCAGCGGAGCGGCGAGGGCGCGGCGGCCTTGGAGAAGCTGCGCACCGACCTCGAGCGCGAGAAGGCGTCGCTCGATCGGCGGCGCGCGGAGCTCGAGCGTCGCGAGGCGGAGATCGATCGCGCGCGGCTCGAGATCGAGAAGATCAACCGCGAGCACGAGCGCCGGCGCGCGGAGCTCGACATCGCGGGCGCCGAGCTCGCGCAAAAGCTCGCGATGGCCGCGCGCGCGCCC
>DATJIA010000145.1:0-2936 GCA_035493675.1 Kofleriaceae bacterium
CGCGCGCGGCGGCGTTGTCGACGATGCACAGGTCTCGGTAGACGTCGCGCCGCACCGCCTCGGGGTCGTCCGGCAGGCCCATGGCTCGCCGCGTCCGCGTGTAGTCGCGGACGGTGACGGCGAACAGTTCCTGCGGAGAGAGCATCAGGTGTCCTCTTCCGCCTTCGCGCGCTTGCCGCGCGGCATCGGCGTCGGCGCGACATCGCCGCCGCGCATCTCCTGCACCAGATCCTTGATGCCTTCCCTGATCGCGGCGGCGTTCTGATTCGACGCCTCCATGATCTTGTCGGCCTCGGTCCTGTAGCCGGCGGCACGATCGGCCCAGTCCTTCGCGTTGGCCGCGCGGCGCGCGTCGCGCTCCGCGATCAAGTGCGGGCAGGGATTCGATGCGCTGTAGCTGCCGTCCGGGCACGCCTTGACCGCCTCGCGGACCGCGGCATCGACGATCTGGTCATCGTCGAGCTCGCCGAGCAGGTGCTTCTTGACCGGGCAGCTGTCGATCTCGATCCAGCCGAGCTGGCGCGCCTTGCGCCGGATCGCCATCTCGTACGACGACTGCGCCTCGAGGTGAGAGGCGCCGTTCGAGATGCAGTCGCGCGCGTCGGTGCCGTTCTGGTGGATGTACCGGATCCAGCGCTTGCCGGGGAGCAGCTTGCCGCTCTCGTCACGAGCGCGCTGCGGCGTCTTCTCCTTGACGATCTTGCCGTTCTCGTCGCGACGAGTGAACTCGCGACCTTCCTTGTCCAGGTTGGTCACGCCCGGCTTGATGCGCAGCCAGTGACACGGGTCCTGCTCGTTCACGTCGATGGCCATCGGTCTTCCTTCCGTTGAACAACAGGAGGTGCCGTCGCCCGGTCCGGGGAAGACCGCAACGACGGCACCTCTCACATCACGCGTCGGTCACGATCGACGTGCCGGCGCCGTCCACCGCCTCGGCGAAGCCGATGCGGGACGTCATGACGAGGTCCCACAAGCGGCCCTTCGCCTGACGCTGCATCTCGAACGTCGGCAGGCGCTTGATCGCGTAGACGTGGGTCGTCGACCCCGCGTTGTCGTTCGCCGGGCTCGACGGCACGACGCACGCGCCGACGACATCGGCGCCCGCGTTCGCGGTGTCCGTGAGGCCGGTCGCGACGACCGGGTAGCCGCGGAACTGCATGATCATGCGGTCCGCGCCCATGCCGTTGTTGACCGACGGGTTGTACCCGATGAGGCGGTCCGCGCTCGGCGCGAACGACGCCATCGACGTCGACGTCGCGATCAGCGCCGACTCGAGATCGCTCGCCTGCTGGTTGTCGAGGATGTACGCGAGCCCGTCGGCGAGCGCGCCGCGCACGCGGATGCCCTGCTGGGCCGCGAGCATCTGCGCGATCGTCAGGTCGGAGCCCGACACGCCGACGACGTTCGACAGCGAGACGAGCAGCGCGAGGTAGTCGTCGTCCCACGCGAGCGTCAGGATGTGCAGCATCCGGTTCTGGATGAACGCGAGGAGCTCGCCCGCGTCGAGGACGCTGTCCTCGCTGACGTTGTCGGTCAGGCCCGCAGCCACGCCGTACTCGGTCGGCGTGCAGGTGTAGCTGCCCGCCGAGAACGCGGTGTTGCCGAGCGCGGTGCCCTGGGTCGCATCGAACTCGGTGTCGACGCCGGCACCGTCGTCGTTGGGGGATCCCCAGTTCGGCGTCTCGGTCGCGATCTTCGCGGCGGTCGCCTTCTGGCCGATGAGGTTGATCTCGCGGCACATGCGCAGCGCGACGCCGGGCGACTCGGAGAGCGCCGGCTGGATGAAGGCCTGCACCAGCGACGCGTTGACGGCGCCGGTGTACGTGGAAGTTGTGGTCTCGCTCGCCATGACGGCTGCTCCTTAGGGAGTGCCGCCTCCGGGGACCAACTTGATGCCCTTCAGTGAGGCTTTCGCGTGCTCGATCACCTTGGCGTTGCCGTGAGTCCGCTGGTAGCTCTTGAAGTCCGCTTCGGACGTCGCGAGCGTGAACTTGTCGGCGTTGACGCCCGTCGGCGGCGGCGCGCTGCCTCCACTCGTGATGGGCACCGCGTTGGCCGCCTGAGGCGGTTGGGTCGGTGGGACGGGTGGGGTTGCGGGTGCGGCCTGTGCGCTCGGAGCCGGCGCCTGCCCTCGCGGCTTGAGACCCATGCCGTCTGCGATGGACTTCACCCACGACGCGATGTCCGCGTCGCTCGGGTTCTCGAGCGTGAACATGCGCTCGACGAGCTCGGCTTGCGCCGTGTTCGCGTCGTACGCGTTCAGCATTCGATTGAACGATCCCTGTCGCGCGAGCGCGGCCTTCACCATCGCCTGCACGTCGACCGGCTGAGCCGTCTGCTGTGTGGGCGGTGGCGTATCCGTGCTCGGCGCGGCGGCGCCGCTCGTCCCGGGCTTGTCGTCCTTGAGCAACCCGCGCCGTCGAAGATCGGCGTACATCGAATCGCGGATACGCTTCTCGGCGGCGGCAAGCGCCTCCGCGAAGTCCGCGCCCCCTTGCGCCTGGGGCTGGGCGGGCGTGCTCGTCGGCGCCGCGGGCGTTCCCGAGATCGGCGCCGTCGCAGACGCGGCCGGCTGCACCGCCCCGTTGCCGGGGCTCGCATCGACCGCGTTCATGAGCATCTTGCGCAGGTACATTCGCTGTCTCCCTCGCCAGTTCAGAGCAGCCGGCGAACCGCTGAGTCCCGACCATCAAGAGCCGTCGGCGCTCGGCACCCGTGCGGTGGGTGAGTCCTTCGCCTCGTTGCGGCCGAGGCGAGCCGTCGGTGTCGAAGTCGAACTACTGCTTCGCGGACTTCTCCGCCGCGACGCGCGCCTTCTCGGCGGCTTCGGACTTCTTGATGTCGTCCGCGGTCGCGAGACGCCAACCCGACTTGAGCGGCGCGTCGTGCTTCTGCGCGACGACGTTGCCCGTCGGGCCAACGACCATGAACCGCGA
>DATJIA010000146.1:0-5202 GCA_035493675.1 Kofleriaceae bacterium
GCGGGACTCGTCGAGGATCAGGACTTCGACGGTGCGGCGGCCGGCTTGGTTGGTGTAGAGGATCGCGATCGAAGACGGGCCGACGAAGACAGCCTCGAGGGTGAAGTTCAGCGCGGGTGTGGCGTCGAGGCCGGCGCGCCAGTAGGGACGAACCTTTTCTTTTCCGCGTAGCGTGCCGCTCGGATCGAAGCCGCGCTGGACGATCAACGGCGACGACATCGAGAAGGCGTCGTCGTAGTGCGCGAGGATGCGCTCGAGGTCGTGGCTGTTCCACGCGGCGATCCACTCGCGCGCGAGCTCGTCGGCGAAGCTGCGATCGATCATGCGCGCATCGTACGCGCGCGCGTTCACACGTCGATGGACAGACCGAGCTCGGCGCGCAGGGACAGATGCGCGGGGGAGAGCGCGAAGTCGATCAGATCGTCGTCGCGCTCGCCGGACTCGGCGCAGAATCGGCGGGCGGCGGGGAGATCGCCGGAGACCAACAACCCGGCGCGATCGGCGGTGCGCGCGAGGCCGCGCGACCACTTCGACAGGTTGAACTGCGGCGAGCGCGCGACCAGGCGCAGGACCACGCCGCGCGCCTTGGTGCGCGTGTCCTCGTCGAGCGTGGCCAGCGAGTCGCGCGCCTCGCGGGTCTCGGCGTCGTCGGTGACCAGGTGCGCGGCGGCCTGCGGCGCGGCCTCGGCGAAGCACGCGAGCACGATCCGCTTCATCACGCGCGCGGGCCGCGAGCCGCCGACCGCGCGGCCCGGCCACAGGTACGTCATCGCGCGCGCGAGGCGGAACGCGAGCTCGCCGCGCTCCGGCGCGGTCAGCGCGTCGTCGCCCGCGAGCAGGACCGGCTGATCGAGCGCGCCGACGTGGATCTGATGTCCGAAATCCGGACGAACGAAGACCGCGGGGACCGCGACCGCGAACACCCCGGCGACGTAGCTGCGCATGCGCGCGAACCCCGCGGGCAGATCGACGTCGGAGACCGTCATCGATTCGTCGAGCTCGAGATCGGCGAGCTCGAGCGGCATCACGGTGCGGACCGCCGGCGCGATCAGCTCCATCAGCGCGCCGATCTCCAGCGAGTCGTCGACGTGGCGGAGCTGCGCCCACTCGGCGAGCCCGAGCGGACGCTGCGCGCGCACGACGAAGCGCGGGCGGTGGCGCTCGAAGAACTTGGTCGCGGTCGGATCGTCGTGACCGAGCGCGACCAGCGCCGACGCGGCGAGGAACGCGGCGTCGTGGCGATCGGCGGCGAGCGCGACCTTCATCATCTCGAGGCCGGTCGCGGCGGTGCCGTAGTCGCGGCGCCAGCGCGCGCGCAACGCCTCCCAGTCGCCGAGCCCGTGCGCGCTCTTGCGATCGAGCTCGGCGAGCGCGGACGCGGCCGCCGCCTCCGACGGCGCGAGCCGCTGCGCCGACTGGAACGCGGCGCGCGCCTGCACGGCGTCGTCGAGATGATCGCGATAGAGCGTGCCGAGGCGCAGCCACAGCGACGCCTCCACCGACGCCGCGGCGCGGCCGGCCGCGCGATACAGGAGCCGCCGATACAGCTTCTCGAGCGCGCGCGCGCCGCCGCGGCGCAGGAAGATCTTCTCGATCGCGTCGAGCGCCTCGGCGCGGCCGGGCTCGAGATCGAGCGTGCGCTCGAGGTGGAAGACCGCGAGCGCCTCGTCGGTGCCGAGCGCGGCGTCGATGCGGCCGAGGTAATCGTGCGCCGACGCGTGATCGGGGTTGATCGTCAGCGCTTGCGACAGGTGCGGGCGCGCGAGATCCGCGGCCTGCGCGTCGCCGCCGCCGGCGAGCCAGTGCGCCCAGCCGAGCGCGGCGTGATAGTCGGCTTCGTCGGGCGCCGCCGACGCGGCCGCCGCGAGCTTGCCGATCGCCTGCGCGTACATCTTGCGCGCGAGCAGCTCCTCGCCGGCGCGGAACGCGAGCTCGGCGTCGAGCGACGGCGCGCTCTCGACGAGATCGCCGCCGGCGAGATCCTTGTCGTACTGGCGGCGGCGCGCGTCGTCGAGCAAGGTCGCGCGCGCCTGCGTGTACGCGGCGTGGATCTCCTCGAGCTTCTCGACGTCGCGGCCGAGCTCGAAGCGCGCGTAGAAGTCGCGCGAGAACTTCGACTGCCGCTCGGCGAGCGAGGCCGCGATCTCGGCGGCGCCGGCGCGGCGATCGACGTGCAGGACGCCGTAGTGATCGAGGCCCTGCACGCGCAAGAACTCGCGCAAGAGGTTCTTGCGCGCGGCGGTCGCCTCGTCGACCTCGGCCGAGGCGGCGCCGAGATCGATCACGCCGGACTCGGCGTCGTCGATGTGCTCGGGCACTTGCTCGAAGTCGAGCGGCCGATCGCCCGACGGCGTCGGCGTCGCCGCGCCGGTCGTGTCCTCGAACAACATCTCGTACAGGCGCTGCGCGGTCTCCGGCACCGGCGCGCCGAGCCGCTTCTCGATGAAGAGCTCGGTCGGCTCGCGCGGCGAGAAGTCGGGCGTGAGCTGCGGCCGGCTGGTGTCGATCGCCATCGCGCCGGGCCCGACCGCGGGCAGGCGCGTCGTGATGCCGTCGACCAGCACGAGCGCGTCGAGCACCGCGTGCAGCATCGGGCGATCGTGGCCGGCGTCGACGAGATCGCCGAACCGCACGCCCGGCTTCAAGGCGGCGACGAGCGTCGGGCCCCAGATCTTTCGGACGTCGGCGATCAGGCGATGCCCGCGATCGGTGAGCTCGAGCGTGTGGCCCGCGAGGCGCGCGACGGTGTCGGGCAGGACGTCGCGCTCGAAGGTGTCGCGCAGGCCGGTGAGCACGACGTCGATCATCTTCAAGCGCGCGACCTGATCCTCCGGCGGGATCTGCTGCGGCTCGAAGCGCCACATGCCCTGCGGCCAGCGCAGCGCCTGCACCAGCTTGTGGCGCGCCTGCGCGGCGAGCTGCTCGGCGAGCTTCGCCGGCGTGAGCACGCCCATCGCGAGCAGCGCCTCTCCGATCTTCTCGCGCTTCTGCGCGGCGCGCGCGACCGCGCTGCGGTGCTGCTCGTCGGTGATCACGCCGCTGCCGACGAGGAAATGGCCGAGCGTCTCGTCGCGCGCGGAGGATTGCGCGCCGACCAGATCGCCGCCCGCGAGATCGATCGTCTTGGCGACGCGCGCGCGCCGCAGCAGCAGCCGGCCGGTCACGCCGGACTCGTGCAGATCGAGCAGGATCGCGGGCAGCGCGCGCATCGCGAAGTCGCCGCTGCGCGGACCCAGCTCGGGCAGATCGTGGCCCGACTCCGACGACGAGGAAGACGGCGCGCGGTGCTCGACCTCCTCGCGCTTGGCGGCCGAGGTCTCGACCTGCGCGGCGTCGGCGGCGCGCGTCGCGATCACGCCGGCGACGTGCTTGGTCAGATCCTTCAGCTGCGCCGGCTTGACGAAGAAGCTCGCGCCGAGCTCCTGCTGCACGCGATTGCGGATCGCGCCGTCGTGGAACGCGCCGCTCATCATCACGAGCGAGGCGCGCATCCCGCCCGGCGTGTCGCGCATCGCCTTGCAGGTCGCGAAGCCGTCGAGGCGCGGCATCAAGAGATCGACGATCGCGACGTCGGGAGGATTCGCAGCGAACGCGGCGAGGCCGGCCTGTCCGTCGCCCGCTTGCGCGATCTCGAGCTCCGCGCCCCCGAGCCCCGGCTCTTGGCGCAAGAGCGTCTCGAGGACGGTGCGCGTGAGCTTGTCGTCGTCGACGATCAGGATCCGGACCGCCACCTGCGATCAGGATATCTCAACTGCTACTCGGCGACGTGACAGGCGGCGCGCGATCGGTTCTTCAGGATCCGCAGCGGCGGCACGTCCTTGAAGCACGCCTCGGGCTTGTCCTTGACCGGGCAGCGCGGATGGAACGCGCAGCCCGACGGCGGCTTGAGCGGCGACGGCACGTCGCCCTGCAGGATGATGCGCGAGCGGCGCGCCTTCGGATCGGGCACCGGCACCGCCGACAAGAGCGCCTGCGTGTACGGATGCTTCGGCTCGCGATAGATCGTCGCGCTCTCGCCGAGCTCGACGACGCGCCCCAGGTACATGACCGCGACCCGATCGGCGATGTGCTGCACGACCTTCAGATCGTGCGAGATGAACAGGTACGTCAGCTTCTCGTCGCGTTGCAGATCCTGGAGCAGGTTGACGATCTGCGCCTGGATCGACACGTCGAGCGCGCTGATCGGCTCGTCGCACACGATGAAGCGCGGCTCGACGGCGAGCGCGCGCGCGATGCCGATGCGCTGGCGTTGGCCGCCGCTGAACTCGTGCGGATAGCGGTTCGCCATGTCGGGGCGCAGGCCGACCTTCGCGAGCAAGGCTTGGACTTTTTCTCTCCGCGCGGCCGCGGACGCCGCGAGCCGGTGGATCTCGATCGGCTCCGCGATCGTCGCGCCGACCGTCATGCGCGGATTCAAGGACGCGTACGGATCCTGGAAGATCATCTGCATCTTCCGCCGGAGCGGGCGCAGCTCCGCTTGCGGGCGCTGCGTGATGTCGGTGCCCTCGAACGTGATCGATCCTTCGCTCGGATCGAGCAGGCGCAAGACCGTGCGCCCGAGCGTCGACTTGCCGCAGCCCGATTCTCCGACGAGCCCGAGGGTCTCGCCGGGCAAGATGTCGAGGTCGACCTTCTCGACCGCGCGCACCGTCGCGGGCATGCGCGTCAGCGCGCGCCACGCGCGCACGTGCGGCGCGACCGGTTCCTTCGGCCACTTCACCTTCGTGTGGAAGTGCTTCGAGACGCCGCGGAGCTGCAGCAACGGTTCACTCATTCGGGAACCAGCACCTGACCTGCGACGCGCCGAGCGGCGCGAGCGGCGGCTCCTCGTCGCGGCACTTCTGCTCGACGCGCGGGCAGCGGTCGGCGAACTTGCAGCCTTTCGGCAGCGACCACAGCGCGGGCACCATGCCCTTGATCTCGGTCAAGCGTCCGTGCTCCTGCGCGCCGTACGCTGGGACCGACTTGAGGAGACCGACCGTGTAGTGATGGCGCGGGTGCGCGAACAGCTCGTCGGTCTGCGCGCGCTCGACGACGCGCCCCGCGTACATCACGACGACCTCGTCGCACGTCTCCGCGACGACGCCGAGGTCGTGCGTGATCAAGAGGACGCTCATGCCGAGCTCGTTCTGCAGCTGGTGCAGGAGATCGAGGATCTGCGCTTGGATCGTCACGTCGAGCGCGGTGGTCGGCTCGTCGGCG
>DATJIA010000147.1:0-29049 GCA_035493675.1 Kofleriaceae bacterium
CGGCCGAATCGGTCACGACCGTCCTCCGCTGGGTGTCCCAGGCGGTCGTGGTGACGTCGCTCGTGTTCGTGGTGTCGGCGACCTATCGCCGGTTGCGCATGCGGGAACAGCCTCCCGCCGACTCGCACGAGGTCGCGGCGGCGCGCCTCCGCGCGTCCGAGGCGGCGGTCGCCGCGCGCGACGAGTTCCTCGCGGTCGCGGCGCACGAGCTGCGAACGCCGCTGACGTCGATGTTGCTTCATATCGAAGCGATCGAACGGACACTGCCGGCGGATTCGGTGGCCGCGCCCGAGGCGACCCTTCACGTGCAGCCCGCGGATCAGAAACGGATCCTGGCCGTCGCGCGCCAGGCGCGGCGGCTGTCGGGGTTGATCGACAGCATGCTCGACGTCTCGAAGATGACGGGCGGGCACCTGTCGCTGGAGCTGGCGCAGGTCGACGTCGCGGGCCTGGTCCGCGAGGTGGTGCACCGGTTCACGCCCGACGCGAGCGCCGCCTCCTGTACGCTGACGCTGCGGCTCGACACGCCGGCGGTCGGCCTGCTGGACGCCACGCGCCTCGATCAGATCGTGACGAACCTGATCGCGAACGCGATCGAGTACGGCGCCGGCACGCCGGTCGCGATCACGCTGACCAGCGACGGCCGCGAAGCGCGCCTCGCGGTCGCCGACCGCGGGCCCGGACTGTCCGCCGCCGAAGCCGCGCGCGTCTTCGACAAGTTCGTCCGCGTCTCCCCCGAGACGGGCACCGGGCTCGGCCTCGGCCTCTACGTCGCGCGCGAGCTGGCCCGTGCCCACGGCGGCGACCTCGTCGTCGAATCCTCGCCCGGCGACGGCGCCCGCTTCCTCGTCACGCTGCCGCTCGCGTGACGCTCACGCGAGCTCGAGCCAGTGACCCTTCGCCTTGTCGATCGTCTTCGAGAACGAGGCGGGGAAGCACTTGAGCACGTAGTCGATCGACTGCTGGATCAGCTCGCGATCGATGTGCTCGGGAACTTCCATGTTGCCGTCGTCCGGAGACGGCTTGATTCCCATGCGGACGATCTCCGTCAGGCGGAGGACGTGGAGGCGGTTCATGAACAGCGCGTACGCGATACCGAGGAACAATTCCTCGTGGGTAGGGTCGATCATGGCCATGGGGGCCTTCTAGTACCACGGTTTGCCGCGGGCCGGGGCTACGGCGATTTGCGGCGCTTGGCCAGGGCTTCCAGGCGATCCGCGATCTCCGCCTCGCGCCCGGATCGGCTCGGCTGGTAGACCTTGGCCCCGACCAGCTCGTCGGGCAGGTAGTCCTCGGGCACGTAGTTGCCCTCGAACTCGTGCGGGTACTTGTAGTCCGCGCCGTGGCCCATCGCCTTGGCGAGCGCGGTCGGCGCGTTGCGCAGCTTGGCCGGGACCGGCAGCGGGCCGCGCTCCTTGACCAGCTTGCGCGCCGCCGCGTACGAGGTCAGCGCGGTGTTCGACTTGGGCGCGGTCGCCAGATACAGGCAGCACTGCGTGAGCGGCAGGACGCCCTCGGGCATGCCGACCAGCTCGAACGCGTTCAAGGCCGCGGTCGCGACCACCAGCGCCTGCGGATCGGCGACGCCGATGTCCTCGGCCGCGAAGATCACCATCCGCCGGATCACGAAGCGCGGCTCCTCGCCGGCCTCGAGCATGCGCGTCATCCAGTAGACCGCGGCGTCCGGATCGCTGCCGCGCATGCTCTTGATGAAGGCGGACACGACGCCGTAGTGCTCGTCGCCGGCCTTGTCGTAGAGGAGCGTCTTGTGCTGCGCGGCCTCTTCGACGTGCGCGAGCGTGATCGTCTTCGAGCCCGCCGCGGTCGCGAGCTGCGCGGCGACCTCGAGCGTGTTGTACATGCGGCGCGCGTCGCCGTCGGCTTGATCGACGATCGTGTCGAGCACGTCGTCGGGCGCGGAGAGCTCCAGCTCGCCGAGCCCGCGATCGCGATCGACGAGCGCGCGCGACGCGATCGCGCGCAGCGCAGCAGACGACAGCGTCTCCAGCCTGACGACGCGACACCGCGAGAGCAGCGCCGCGACCACGCCGAACGACGGATTCTCGGTCGTCGCGCCGACCAGGATGAAGGTCCCGTTCTCGACGTGCGGCAAGAGCGCGTCCTGCTGCGACTTCGAGAAGCGGTGGATCTCGTCGAGGAAGAGCAGCGTTCGCTTGCCGAACTGATCGCGCCGCTTCGCCGCGTCGGCCGCCGCTTCCCGAACGTCTTTGACACCGGCTGACACCGCCGAGAGCGCGGTCCAGTGTGCACCGATCGTACGGCCCAGGATGCGCGCGACGGTGGTCTTGCCGGTCCCAGGGGGGCCCCAGAGGATCAGTGATGGGAGCGCTTTCCCCGCTGCAACCTGGGCGAGCAGGCGGCCCGGACCGAGCAGATGCTCCTGCCCGACGAGCTCTTCGAGGGATTGCGGGCGCATACGCTCGGCGAGCGGCTGATGCAGCCTTCGGGAGCTCGCGGAGTGCTCGAACAGGTCCATCGGAATTCTTGCAACCGTGTGTACCTCGCGGGGCTGAGAGCGTCACCACACCGTGCGTTCGCAGCCACGCCGCGTTGTCACCCTGGTGACGCCAAACCCGGCAGGTCTGTCAGCCGGGCGACAGTCGGGACGCGCCGTTTCGCTGGCTTAGCCGCGTGAGCGCTCGACCCGGGCGCTGGCACCGCCGTTGCTAAATCAACCGTCATGCTGTCGCTCGATCTCGTCTTCCGGTACCGCACGCTGCTCGGCAAGTGCGAGTCGGGCGTCGGGCTCGACTTCGACGAGATCGACGCGCTGACGCAGATCGAGGCCGCGTTCGCCTCGGGCGAGCCCGCGCGCGACGGTCGCAAGTGGAAGCGCATCCCGGTCGAGCTGTCCGCGATGGTCCGCGGCGGCGATCTGAACGACAAGGTCGCGGTCTCGGAGCTCGCGCCCGGCGGCCTGGTCGTGCACGGCGCGCCGTACGTCGACACCGGCATGCAGGTCGAGATCGTGATCGACGACATCGATCTCGCGATGTCGTATCGCTTCAAGGCGCGCGTCCAGTGGATGCGCGAGGACGCCGGCGACGACTACCAGCTCGGCCTCGAGCTGGTCGGCATGCCGGTCCTGATCCACTACGGTCCGGCGTCGGCCGACAAGACGCAGGAGATGGAACGCATCGCGGCGTGAGCGTACCTTCCGGCCGTGGAGCCGGAGTCTCTCAGCCCCGATCACGTTCCGGAGACCGCGCGCGCGCTGGCGCGAGCCTTTCGCGACAACGCCGGCTTCGTGCACGGCTTGCGCGGCGTGGAAGCCGATGCGCGCGAACGCAAGCTCGTCCGCATGATGGGATCGTTCGCGCGCGCGTGCATCGCGTACGGCGACGCGACGATCGTGCGCGACGCGTCCGGATCGATCGGCGGCGCCGCCCTCGCCTACCCGCCCGGCGCGTACCCGCTGTCGTTCGCCGGTTGGATCCGCAACGGCTGGGGCGCGCTCGGCATCGGGCCTTCGCACACGATCCGGCTCGCGCGGCTCGACAGCTACATGGCGAAGCGGCACATCAAGGAGCCGCACTGGTACCTGTTCGTGCTCGGCGTCGATCCGTCGCACCAGGGCACCGGCATGGGCGGCGCGCTCCTGCGGCGCCTCAACCAAGCCGCCGACGCCGCACACATGCCCTGCTACCTCGAGACCGACGAAGAGCGCAACGTCGGCCTCTATCGCCGCTACGGCTACGACATCATCGACGAAGCCGACACCCCGTTCGGCTTCCACATGTGGCACATGAAGCGATCGCCCGTCACTCCGACTTCGTCGTCGTGACGACGCCCGTATACCGAGCGTTCGGCAGCAGCGAGTAACCGGTCACCGTGCGGTTCTCGACGACGATGTTGTCCTCGTGCCAGAGCGGGATCACGGGGAGCTCGGTCGCGAGGATGCGCTGCACTTCGCTGTAGGTCGTGCGGCGGGCGCCGCGATCGAGCTGGCGCCGGCCGAGCTCGGTGAGCGCGTCGACGCGCGGGTTGCGATAGCGCCAGCGGTTGCCGTCGTCGGGGTTCTTCTTGCCCGGGATGCGGACGCTGTTGAAGTACGTATAGAAGTAGTCGGGCTCGGTGATGTCGGAGGTCTGCATCGACGCGAGCTGATACGCGCCCTGCTTCACCTGCTTGAAGAAGGTCGCGAACTCGAACGGCGAGACCTCGACCGCGATGCCCGCCTCGCGCAGCTGCGCCGCGATCACGTTGGCGAGCGCGACGCGATACGAGTCGCTGCTGGTCTTGTACGTGAGCGTGAAGCGCGGCTCGGGGCCGTCGCCGTCGGGATCGTGGTAGCCGGCCTCTTCGAGCAGCTGCTTCGCGCGCGGCAGGTCGCGACGCCAGTGCGGGACGTTCGGCTCGTACGCCCAATGCCCCGGCGGCAGGAGCCCGGTCGCGAGCACCGCGTGACCGCCGAGCTTCTGCTTGATGATCGCGTCGCGATCCAAGGCGAGCGCGATCGCCTGGCGCACGCGCACGTCCTTCAGGATCGGATCGTCGTTGTTCATCATCAGGTACGTGAGGAGCGCGCTCGGGCCGCTCTCGACGTGGACGCGCCACTGCTGCGCGATGTCGTCGACGAGATCGAGCCGCGCCGAGTTCTGCGCGAGATCCGCCGAGCCGCCGACCAACATCAGGATGCGCGCGGACGCGTCGCGCACGACCTTGATCTCGAGCTTCGCGATCTTCGGCGGCGCGAACGGCCAGCGCGGGTTGGCGTGGAACCACGCGCCGGTGTCGTCGAGGCGATCGAGCACGTACGGGCCGCAGCCGATCGCGATCCCGTTCGGGAAGCGGCCGCCCTTGGTCGCCGCGGCGCGCTCGACGATCCCGAAATCGAGATCGGTCTGGAACGTCGCGAGCGGCGCGACCATGTGGAAGCGCGTCGTGCGCGCGCCCGTCGCCTCGATCTTCGTGAAGCGCTCGGTGAGCTGGTGGTACGAGACCGCCTTCGGATCGTCGAGCACCGACTGGTACGTCCACGCGACGTCGGCGGCGGTGACCGGGTTGCCGTCGGAGAACAAGAGGCCCGGCTTGAGCGTTACGTCGTAGGTGAGATCATCGACGCGATCGATCTTCTCGGCGAGCAAGAGCTCGGGGGCCATCGTCGCGTTGTCGACGGTGGTCAGTCCGGAGGCGATCAGGTGCGCGAGCTTGGTGTCGTAGTTCGAGAGCGTGTTGCGCGGATCGGTCGTGGTCGCCGGCGCCTCCATCAGCATGACGAGCGTGTCGTCGGGCGTGCGGCGCGTGCGGTGCGAGCAGGCGACCGCGGCAAGCGCGATCAGCAGCGTGATAGGCTTCCGTCGTGAGGGCATGGCACGTCGCGCTGGCGCTCGCCGTGGTGAGTATCGATGCGCGCGTCGCACGTCCGCAAGAAGATGACAAGGCGACCGCGGCGGAGCCACCCGACACCAGCGGCGTCGTGCTCGATGCCTCCCCCGCGCCGAAGGATCCGACCGCGCGCACGCTCTGGCTGACCTCGGAGGCGAGCGCGGTCCTGCATCGCCACGGCGAGCTGGCGCGCGCGCGCATCGGCGCGGCCTTCATCGACGTCGACAGCGGCAAGGTGCTGTGGGCGATCGATCAAGCGGGCCAGTACAACCTCGCGTCGTGCACGAAGCTCCTGACGTCGTCGGCGGCGCTCGCGCGGCTCGGGCCCGGCTTCCGCTGGCGCACCGCCGTCTACGCCGAGAAGCTCGACGTCGCGACCGGCGTCGTCGAGGGCGATCTCTACGTGCGCGGCCGCGGCGATCCGACGCTCGACGACGCCGCGCTGCGATCGATCGCGATCGACGTCCGGCGCGCCGGCGTGAAGCGCGTGACCGGCCGCCTCGTGATCGACGACACCTACTTCGACGGCGACATCATGCCGCCGCACTTCGCCGATCAACCGAAAGAGCAGAGCGGCTACAGGTCCGCGGTCAGCGCGTTCGGCGTCGACGGCAACGCGATCACGGTCGTGATCGAGCCCGATCCCGCCGGCGTCGCGCCGGGCGAGATCCACCTCGAGCCCGACGCCGGCGACTACGTGCGGATCAAGGAAGGCAACGTCTCGACCGTCACCGAGGGGCGGGGCCGCGTGCGCGTCGACGCGAAGTCGAACGGCGATCACGTCGAGCTCACGATCACGGGTCAGGTGCGCGCCGACGGCGGCGTCGATCTGACGCGGCGTCGCATCGATGATCCGTCGCGCTTCGCCGGCGAGGCGATGCGCACCGCGCTGGTCGCCGAGGGGATCACGATCGGCAAGCGCATCGCGCGCGGCGTGGTGCCGCCGACCGCGCGCCAGCTCGCGGCGCACGACTCGCACGAGCTCGCCGACGTCGTGCGCGACATGAACAAGTTCTCGAACAACTACTACGCCGAGAGCATCTTGAAGACGCTCGGTGCCGAGGCCAAGCAACCGCCGCCTCCGCCGACGATGCCGAAGCTGCCGCTCGCCGGCCCCGAGGGCCCGCGTGCGACCTGGGCCGACGGGCTCGCGGTCGTGCGCGACTTCCTCGAGAAGGACGTCGGCCTCGCGACCGGCAGCTACCGGGTCGAGAACGGCTCCGGCCTCTACGACGCGTCAGGCGTGTCGCCGCTCGCGCTCGCGCAGGTCGTCGCGCACGCGTCGCGCGACTTCAAGTACGGGCCCGATCTGGTCGCCTCGCTCGCGATCGCCGGCGTCGACGGCACGATGCGCAAGCGCTTCGCCGGCACGCCCAACACCGGCCGCGTGCGCGCGAAGACCGGCACGCTCGCCAACGTCTCGACCCTCGGCGGGCTGGTCGCCGTCGACGGCCGCCGCCCGATCGCGTTCGCGATCCTGGTCAACGACATCCCCGACGGCGGCCGCGCCAAGGCGCGCGCGCTCGAAGACGAGCTCCTCGACGTCGCGCTCGCGTACCTCGCCCCATAGTCTCGCGCGCCGCCTCGTGGTACCAACGCATCCGCAATACGAGAAGGAGCACGATCATGGCCGACCTGAAGGGCAGCAAGACCCACCAGAACCTGAAGGACGCGTTCGCCGGCGAGTCGCAGGCCAACCGCCGCTACCTCTATTTCGCAAAGGTCGCGGACGTCGAGGGCCAGCCCGACATCGCGGGCCTGTTCCGCGACACCGCCGAGGGCGAGACCGGCCACGCGCACGGTCACCTCGACTACCTGAAGAAGGTCGGTGATCCGGCGACGGGCGAGCCGATCGGCAACACGTCGCTGAACTTGAAGGCGTCGATCGCCGGCGAGACCTACGAGTACACGCAGATGTACCCGGGCTTCGCGAAGACCGCCCGCGAGGAAGGCTTCGAGGAGATCGCCGAGTGGTTCGAGACGCTGGCGCGCGCCGAGCGCTCGCACGCGGGCCGCTTCCAGAAGGGCCTCGATAGTCTGAAGTAGCTAGTTCGGGCTTTGGGCTTTGGGCTTTGGGCTTTGGGCTAGGATGCTAGAAAGCGCCATGTCCTCCCTGCTCCGCCCGATCACGCGAGCCGACATCAAGGGCCCGGCGATCTACGCCGGCATGCGCGACGCGTATCTGAAGCGCATGATCGAGATCAAGAAGGCGAGACGGATCGACGTCGGTCCGCTCGTCTTCTTGGTGTTCGAGAACCGGCACACGCTCACGATGCAGATCGAGGAGATGTGCCGGGTCGAGCACCTGACGCGCGACGATCAGATCGAGGCGGAGCTCGAGGTCTACAACGCGCTCATGCCGAACGAGCGATCGCTGTCGGCGACCTTGTTCATCTCGCTGCCGCCCGACGCCGACGCGGTCGCGGAGCTCGGGCGGCTGGTCGGGCTCGACGAGCACGTCATCCTGCACATCGGTCCGCACGCGCTGCGCGCCGAGTTCGAGGCCGGGCGCTCGACCGGCGACAAGATCAGCGCGGTGCAGTACGTGCGCTTCCCGCTGCCCGACGAGGCGCGCCGCCTGCTCGCGAACGCGGGCACGCCGATCTCCGTCGAGATCGATCATCCCGAATACCGGCATCGCACCGAAGGATCGGACGCGCTCCGCACCTCGCTCGCGAAGGACTACGAATGAGCTGCCGCAGCGAGCCGCGGGGCAGCGTTCGCCGGGGTCCCCGCGCAGCGTCAGCGAGCGGGGTGGCGCCGCGGGGAAGCACCCGCGGCGGAAGCTGCAGCTATGTGATCGTCGCGCTGGTTTTCTTGATCGCGTGCGGCGGCAAGCAGCACGGCGGCGCCGAGGACCTGGCGTACTTCCAGTGCAAGGATCGCTCGGCCGAGTACATCGTCGTCGGCAGCCTCGCCGGTGAAGAGCTCGGCGTCGCGCTCGACTGCAAGGACGCCGGCCCGCGCGTGCGCCGCTGGAAGGTCGATTCGAACGGCACGCGCGACGACGCCGCGCACTCGCTCACGCCGGGCGAGTTCGACGACGTCTGGGCGCGCATCCAGGACACCGGCTGGGCGAACCTGCAGGACTGCGGCGCGTCGAAGGCGGGCGATCCGGTCTACACGTTCGACATCAAGAACGATCAGAACAGCGCGAGCTTCTCGTGCTCGGGCCGCGGCCAGCTGCCGTTCCCGTACTCCTCGCTCGTCGACGAGCTCGATCAAGTCGGCGCCGCGATCACCGGCCACGCGCATCCCGATCCGGGGCTGAATGAGTGAACGCCTCTACACCGTCGACGAAGTCAACGCGCTCCTGCCGAAGGTGAGCGCGCGCTGGGAGACCGTGATGCAGCTGCGCTCGCAGCTGAAAGGTCTCTACGGCGAGCTCGAGGCCGCGGGCGCGCCGCCGGGTCAACCCGCGCCGAAAGATCCGTCGCCGAAAGTCGCGCGCGATCGCGCCGTGTTCGAAGGCCTCGCCGAGGCGCTCAAGGACGAGGTCGAAGCGATCAACGCCACCGGGTGCGTGATCCGCGACATCGAGAGCGGCCTGTGCGACTGGGAAGGCGAGCACGAGGGCCGCGTCGTGTGGTTGTGCTGGCGCTACGGCGAGCGCGAGTGCGGTTGGTTCCACGAGCTCGACGCCGGCTTCCGCGGGCGCCGCCCGATCAGCGAGCTGCGGCCGATCGGCACCGTGCGGGCCCGGGGCCAGGCGTGAGCAGCTTAGCGGGGAAGACCTGCATCGTGACCGGCGCGAGCCGCGGCATCGGCCGCGCGATCGCGCACGTCTTCGCGCGCGCGGGCGCGCGGGTCGGGATGATCGCGCGCACCGAGACCGCGCTCGCCGAGGTCGCCGCGGAGATCCGCGCCGCCGGCGGCACCTGCGCGTACGCGGTCTGCGACGTGACCGACTCCGCGCAGGTCGCGCGCGCCGCGGATCTGTTGCGCGCGAGCCTCGGCGTGGTCGACGTCGTGGTCAACGACGCCGGCCTCGTGGTGCGCAAGCCCGGGCTCGACACCACCGACGACGAATGGCGCCGCGTGATCGCGGCGAACCTCGACGGCACGTTCTACGTGACCCGCGCCTTCGGGCCCGATCTGCTCGCGCGTCGCGGGCGGGTGATCAACATCGCGTCGCGCGCGGGCCGCGAAGGCACCGCGATGTTGGCGGCCTATTGCGCGGCCAAGCACGGCGTCGTCGGGTTGACCCGCGCGCTTGCCGAAGAGCTGCGCGGCGCTAAGGTCTGCGTGAATGCGATCTGCCCGGGGAGCGTCGACACCGAGATGCTGCGTGAAGGCCTCCCCGACGCCGAGCCCGACATGAGCCCCGACGACATCGCCCGCACCGCGCTCTTCCTCGCCGCCGACGCGCCGTCCGCGCTCACCGGCTCCTGTATCGACGTCTTCGGGTGAACCATGTCGGCGAAGCGCGAAGACGATCTGCCTGACCCGTCCGCGCTCTCCGCTCTGCCGATCTTTCCGTTGCCGAACTGCGTGCTCTTGCCCGGCGGCCTCCTGCCGCTGCACGTCTTCGAGCCGCGCTACCGCGAGCTCACGCGCGACTGCCTCGCCGATTCGAAGGTGATGGCGATCGCGCGGCTCGTGCCCGGTCACGAGACCAACTACTTCGGCCGTCCGCCGATCTATCCGTACGCCGGGCTCGGCCGCATCATCTGCAGCGACGAGCTGTCCGACGGCCGCTACCACATCCTCCTGCGCGGCGTCGGGCGCGTGCGCGTCGAGTCCGAGCTCGACGCCGCGCACAGCTATCGCCGCGTGCGCGCCACGCTCCTCGAAGATCGCCGCACCGAGCGCCCGCAGATCGCGCGCGAGCGCTACCTGCAGTTGGTGTCGCTCTGCGATCGCCTCGCCTCGGTGCTCGACGAAGGCGGCGATCAACTGCGCGAGCTCGTCCGCTCGCAGCCGTGCGAAGCGTCGTGCGCCGACGTCCTCACCGCCGCGCTGGTCACCGATCCCGACGATCGCCAGACGCTCCTCGAGTCCCTCGATCCCGCCGATCGCCTCGAGCGCGCGATCGCGCACGTGGGCCGCCTGCTCTGCGAGCTCGCCCCCTGCTCCGGGCAACCCAACTGACTCGAACGCGATCGTTCGTGCTCGTATCATCGATCTCGGTCCGAGGGAGCACTCGCTCGAGCTCGAGCGTCGCGCGTTCGATGCGCGCGTCGCGAGGAACCCCGCCCGCAAGAAAGCGGGGCGCAGGCTGAGCCGGAGTGACCGACCGGTCTCGAGGACGAAGAGGGGACCCGCTGACGCCGCGGGCGGGGTCCGCAGTAGCGCCCCCGCTCGAGCTCAGCCGCTCGCGAGGGCGATGTCGACGCGGCGATCCTGGCGGTACGTCGCCTCGTCGGTGCCGGTCGCGTCGAGCGCGCCGCGGGTCGTCTGCTGGAGCTGCGGGGCGCCGACGCCGAGCGAGCCGAGGTAGTCGGCGACGTTCTTCGCGCGCTTGGCGCCGAGGCCGAGGTTGTACTCCTCGGTGCCGCGCGGGTCGGCGCGGCCGACGAGCGCGAGCGCCTTGCCCTTGCCCGGGCCGGTCGTCACGCAGGTCGCGATCTGCTCGAGGATCGCGCGATCCTCGGGGAGCAGCTCGGCCTTGTCGTAGTCGAACTTCGGCGACGCCGCCTGCTGATCGACCTTGAGCTGGCAGAGCGCGGCGAGATCCGCCGACACCGACAGGCTCGGCGACACCGGCGTCGACGTGTCTTCCGTCGCCATCGGCTTGACGTCCGACTTCACCGGCGGCGGCGTGTCCGTCGTCGGCTCGGTCTTCACCTCGGGCTTCTTGGAGCCGCACGCGCCGGCGAGCGCGGCGACCAGCACCATCATCATGAATCGCTTCATAGGAACCCTCGCTTTCGTGCCTTGCGATAGCACGGATCGATCGGCGCGGCTCCGCGACGGCGCTCCGAAATCCGGAGAGCCCGAGTCAATGTGAGCGCGCTTGCTCCGTCAACGCGCGGAGCAGGCGCAGCTTTCAGTCACTTGATCACCGCGAGCCGCGGCGATCGCTTCGGCTTCGAGAGCACGTTCGCCGCCACCGCGAGCGCGGCCTTCTGCGCGAGGTCGGTGAAGCGGCGCGCGTTCTCGCTGTCGGGCGCGCTGACGACGATCGGCACGCCCGCGTCACCGCCGAAGCGGATGCGCGTGTCGATCGGGATCTCGCCCATGAACTTGGTGCCGACCTCCTGCGCGAGGCGCTTGCCGCCGCCGTGGCTGAAGATCTCGTCGTGGTGTCCGCACGCCGGACAGACGTAGTAGCTCATGTTCTCGACGATGCCGAGGATCGGGATCTCGACCTTCTCGAACATCGCGATGCCCTTCACGACGTCGACGATCGAGACCTCCTGCGGCGTCGTCACCATCACGGCGCCCGCGATCGGGATCAGCTGCGAGAGCGACAGCTGCACGTCGCCGGTGCCCGGCGGCAGATCGCAGACGAGGTAGTCGAGCTCGCCCCAATCGACGTCGCCGAGGAACTGCTGCAGCAGGCGATGCACCATCGGGCCGCGCCACACGACGGCCTCGTCCTTGTCGACGAAGAAGCCGACCGAGATCACCTTGATGCCGTGATGCTGCGCCGGCACGATGCGCTGGTTCTCCGCCGCGCTCGGCGGGCGCTCGGGCGGACCGAGCATCGTCGGGATCGACGGGCCGAACACGTCGGCGTCCAAGAGGCCGACCTTCGCGCCGGTGCGCGACAGCGCGAGCGCGAGGTTGACCGCGACCGTCGACTTGCCGACGCCGCCCTTGCCGGCGGCGACCGCGATGACGTTCTTCGGGCCCTTGAGCACCGCCTTGTCCGACGGCGCCGGCAGGTGCGCGGTGACGACCTCCATCATCACCGTCACGCGCTTCGCGCCGGCGCCCTTGAGCGCGGTCTCGACGCGCGAATGCAGCTCGCGCTTCGCCGCGTCGGGATACGCGTGCGTCGGGATCTCGAGCTTGACGAGGACGTCGTCGCCCGAGACCTCGCAGCTCTTGAAGATGCGCCACGACATGATGTCGTGCTCGAACGCGGGGTCGTTCACCTGCGCGAGCGTGTCTCTGACCTTCGCTTCCGTGATCATCCGATGTGCCCCATCTTCGACTTCTTCGCTTCGAGGTAATCCGACGCGTGCTCGCCCGCGTCGACCCAGTGCGGCTCGTGCGCGACGACCGCGATGCCCGCGTTCTCGAGGCCGGCCATCTTCGCCGGGTTGTTGGTCATCAAGCGGACCGAGCGCACGCCGAGATCGCGGAGGATGCCGGCGGCGAGATCGTAGCTGCGGTGATCGGCGTCGAAGCCGAGTTGCAGGTTCGCCTCGACGGTGTCGTGCCCTTCGTCCTGCAGCGCGTACGCCTTCACCTTGTTGCCGAGGCCGATGCCGCGACCTTCTTGCACGAGGTAGACGAGCACGCCCTTGCCCTCGCGCGCGATCCGCGCGAGCGCGGCGTCGAGCTGCGCGCGACAATCGCAGCGCAGCGAGCCGAGCACCTCGCCCGTGAAGCAGCTCGAGTGCACCCGCGTGAGCACCGCGTCGCCCGTCGCGTCGCCGAGCACCATCGCCACGTGCTCCTCGTCGAGCCCCGCGAAGCTCGAGCCGGGCTGCGCCGGATCGCCGGTTCGATACACGACGATGCGGAACTCGCCGTGAGGCGTCGGCAGGCGCGCATCCGAAAAGCGATGGAGCGGCATGGGGTGGCCGGGGATGTATGGCAGGGGACGCTCCCTCAGTCAACGCAGGCTTTCGGCCCGATGGTCGCGAACCCCCAAGGGTTTCTTCGCGTTGACACCCCCCGCGCGCGCCCTTATGGTGGGCCTCATGGCGGTTCGCGACGTTGTCGTCTGGCCTGACGAGCGACTCCGGCAGAAGACGGTGCCGGTCACGTCGTTCGACGACAAGGTCCGTGCGCTCTACAACGACCTCCGCGACACGATGTACGCGGAGAACGGCCTCGGCATCGCGGCGATCCAGATCGGCGATCCGACGCAGATGTTCCTCGTCGATCCGAAGCTCGCCGGTCGGACGGAGTCCGATCCGCCGGTCGCGTTCATCAACCCCGAGGTGGTCTGGACCAGCGACGAGACGCAGAAGTCCGACGAGGGCTGCCTGTCGTTCCCCGAGATCTACATCCAGGTCGAGCGCCCGATGCGCGCGCGCATCCGCGCCAAGGACCTCGACGGCAGGGAGTTCGAGATCGAGGGCGAGGGCCTGATGGCGCGCTGCCTCCTGCACGAGTTCGATCACCTGACCGGCAAGCTGCTCGTCGACTTCGTCGGGCCGCTCAAGCGCCAGATGATCAAGAAGAAGCTCGCCCGCCGCGGGCGCGACGAAGAAGAAGCCGCTGGGTGACCTTGGATAACGTCTTCGTCCGCGGGCTGGAGTTCGAGGGCAACCACGGCTACACCGCGGCCGAGCGGCGCGGCACGCGTCGCTTCCGCGTGAACCTCACGCTCGAGCTGTCGCTCGAGGCGGCGAGCACCAGCGACAAGATCGCCGACACCGTCGACTACTGGAAGGTCAGCGAGACGGTCGTTCGGCTCGGCACGCAGTCGACGTTTCGCTTGCTGGAAGCGTTGGCCGGCGCGATCGGCCGCGCGATCCAGGAGCAGTATCCGCGCGCGGCGGTGATCGTCGAGCTCGAGAAGCTCGCGCCGCCCTGCCCCGGCGTGCCGGCGGCGTGCGGCGTCCGCTTGCATCTGCCCGCGCGAAGCGCTTGAATCAGCGCATCGCTCGCGTGGCTCCGGTCCGTGTGATGTAGCCCGATCGCTGTTCGCGATCGTTCGTTCTGCATTTTCGGATCACGCTTTCGCTGGAGCACTTCATGTCGACCGACTTCACGAGCCGACCGCTCGTTCATTCGATCTCGGGCACCGACGGCGTCGTCGTCGAGCGCCACACGTACGCGACCGATCTCCCGTTCTCGATCTATCGGCCGCCCGGCGGCGCATCGACCGCGATCCTGATCGTCAACGGGCTTCCGGATCCGGGCGTCACCAAGATGCTCGGCAAGCCGCTCGCCGAATGGCGCGGCTACCAGGACTGGGCGCGGCTGATCGCGGCGTCGGGCGTCGCGGCGATCACGTACGAGAACCGCACGCCCGACGACGTCTTCGCGCTCGTCGATCACCTGCGCGCGCGCTTCACGCGCCTCGGCGTGTTCGCGTGCTCGGGGCACGGGCCGATGGGCCTCGCCGCGTTCGCGCGCGCGGAGCTCGCGTTCGCCGCGATCGTGTACGGCTACCTGCTCGATCTCGACGGCGCGACCCACGTGAAGGACGCCGCGAAGCAGTTCCATTTCGCGACGCCGACGCCGCCGCTCGCGCTCGACGATCTCCCGCGCGACAAGCCGCTCTTGATCGTGCGCGCGGGCAAGGACACGACGCCCGGCCTCGGCGAATCGATGCAACGCTTCCTCGACCGCACGCGCGATCGGTCGATCGATCTGCTCGAGCACGCGGAGGCGCCGCACGCGTTCGATCTCGTCGACGATTCGCCGCGCACGCACGCGGTGATCGACGAGACGCTAGCCTGGATCAGTCGACGAGCCTAATCGACCAATTTCAGGTGGCCGCGCGAGCGCGGCGCCGGGCGCGGCTCGCTGGACTCGGGCGCGGTCGCGATCGGCGCCGGCGCGTCGTCGAGCTTGGCGTCGTCGGAGCCGGCGCCCTGCCCGTCGCGGCGCGGCGGCGGCGCGAGCACGACGTCGGGGATGTCCTCGGGCCAGACCATGCCCTTCTGCGCGCCCTCGACGACCGCGGCGTAGACCGCGGTCCACGGCAGCTCGCAGTGGAACGGCTGACCGCTGAAGGTCAGCGTGCCCGAGATGCCGCGCTCGTCGACCGCGAGATCGACGATCGCCGGCGACAGGCCGTAGCCGAAGCGCAGGACGAGCTTGGGATCGCCGCGGAAGCGGGTCGGCACCGCGACCTCTTCGCGGCGCGCATCGACGTGGACCAAGACCGCGCCCTGCTCGAGCAGCTGCTCGACGACGCCGCGCTTGTCGGGCGGCGATTGATCCTCGGCGAGCGACTTGGCGGGCTCGACGGTCTCGGGCTCGCACTCGGCGAGCTTCACGAACATCTCGCGATCGATCACGCCGGCGTCGAGCGCGTCGCGCAGGACGCCGGTCGGCTTCGACTGCGCCGCCGCGGTCACGCGCTCGACGATGCGCTCGCACCGGGCCGCGTGCTTGAGCAGCGCGCCGTGCGCGTCGAGCGGTCCGATCTCGCCCGCGCGCCAGCGCTGGACCGCGCGCTCGACGTCGTCGAGCGATGCGGCGACGCGCGACTCGACCAGCCGCGCGATCAGCGCGTGGAGCTGGGTGGGGTCGACCTCGGACATGCGCGGACTATAGCGATCGACCGCGCGAGGTCCAGCGCTACGAGCGAAAAGCGCGCGATCGCTACTCTTCCAGATCCGCGATCAGCGCTCGGACGCGTTCGGGGATCGGGACCGCGACGAACTTCGCGAGGTCGGTGACCGCGCACACGACCTTGCCGTCGGCGGCGAGCACGCGCTCGTGGGTCTCGTCGCCGGCGCGGAACACGCGGTAGTGGAACGTGATGCTCTTGCCGCCGAGCCGCGACACCGTGAGCTCGATCTCGGCGTCGTCGCCGAAGCGCAAGGGGCTCGCGAAGTCGCATTCGGCGCGCACGACCGGGAACCCGACGCGATCGCGATCGAGGAGCTCGACGTACGCGCGCGCCCCGAGCCGCTCGCGCCACAGCTCCTCGAACGCGAGGTGGAAGAAGTGGAAGAAGCGCGGGTAGTAGACGATGCCCGCGTGATCGACGTCCGAGAACCGGACCGGCGTCCTGGCGACGAACGGCGGCATCAGCTCGCTTCGCGCTTGCGCACGTCCGGGTTCTCGTCGAGCCACGCCTTGAGGCTCTCCTCGGTGATCTCGACG
Source organism: Kofleriaceae bacterium (assembly GCA_035493675.1). GTDB lineage: Bacteria > Myxococcota_A > Polyangia > Haliangiales > Haliangiaceae > JAIOQA01. Next base: position 16,258 of record DATJIA010000147.1, read on the forward strand.
GTGATGTCTTCTTCGCCGACCGCGGCCTGACAGCCGAGCCGCGACTCGGGGCGCACGTCGAACGCCTTGTCGAGGATGTCGTTCTCCTTGTCCTCGACGGGCGAGAGCGAGTCGAAGCCCTCGTTGACCCAGCAGTGACAGGTCGAGCACGCGAGGTTGCCGCCGCACGCGTGGCCGACGCGCGCGCCCGCGTGCTCCGCCGCTTCCAAGATCGACGTGTTCGGCGCGACCTCGGTGACGAGCGGCAGCGAGCCCGGCCCCTGGGGATTGAGGAACGTGATCTTCGGCATCAGCTCAGCTCCTCTTCGACGTCGCTGAGCGCCTTGCCCTCGAACGCCGCGCCGATCGCCTTGTTCATACGCGCCTGCGCGAACGGCTTGGTCGCGAGATCGAGCGCCGCGATCGCGTCGCGGATCGCGAGGTGATCGTCACCGGCCTTCGCGCGCTCGAGCGCGTCCATCGCGGCCTCTCCAGCCGCGCGCACCTCGGGCTCGAGCAACCCATCGTCGTGCTCGAACGCCTGCCGCGTCGCCGCCAGGATCCGATCCGCCTCGACGCGCTCGATCTGGAGGTTCCTGCGCCGCAGATCGTCCTCGGCGTGCTCGAAGCTCTCGACCAGCATGCGCTCGACCTCGTCGTCGGTGAGGCCGTAGCTCGGCTTGACGTCGATCGACGCCTCCTTGCCCGAGGTCAGCTCCTTCGCCATGACGTGCAGGATGCCGTCGGCATCGACGAGGAACGTGATCTCGACGCGCGCCATGCCCGCGATCATCGGCGGGATGCCGCGCAGCGTGAACTTCGCGAGGGAACGACAGGCGTCGACGGTCTCGCGCTCGCCTTGCAGGACGTGGATGTCGAAGCCGGTCTGGTTGTCCGCGTAGGTCGTGAACGTCTGGTTCGCGCCGCACGGGATCGTCGTGTTGCGCGCGATCAGCTTCTCGACCACGCCGCCCATCGTCTCGATGCCGAGCGACAGCGGGACGACGTCGAGCAGGACGACCTCGCCGGTGCCGCCGGCCAAGACCTCGGCCTGCACCGCGGCGCCGAGCGCGACGACCTGATCCGGATCGAGATCGGACAGCGGCTCCTTCGCGAAGATCTCGCGCACGTAGTCGCGCACGACCGGCGAGCGCGTCGATCCGCCGACCAGGATCACGCCGTCGAGCTCCTCGCGATCGAAGCCGGCGTCTTTCAGCGCGCGGCGACAGGCGCGGCCGGTCCGATCGAGCAGCGGCTTCGCGAGCTCGGCGAGCTCGGCGCGCGAGATCGCGCGCTCGATGCGCGTGCCGTCGGCGAGCGTCAGCGTGTACAGCGCGCGGTCGGAGTCGGTGAGCGCCTCTTTCACGCGGCGCGCCTCGCGCACCGCCGCGACCATCTGCTTCTGATCCGTGTTGGCCCGGTCGCCGAGCATCGCGGTCGCGATCGCGCGATCGAGATCATCGCCGCCGAGCGCGGAGTCGCCGCCGGTCGCGCGGACCTCGAACACGCCGTCGACCAGCTTCAAGATCGAGATGTCGAAGGTGCCGCCGCCGAGATCGTAGACCGCGTAGAGCCCGCGCGATCCGCGATCGAGCCCGTACGCGAGCGCGGCCGCGGTCGGCTCGGCGAGCAAGCGCAAGACCTCCAGGCACGCCAGGCGTCCCGCGTCGCGCGTCGCCTGGCGCTGCGCGTCGTCGAAGTACGCCGGCACGGTGATCACGACGCCCTCGATCGCGCCGCCGACCGCGGGATCCGCCTCGGCGCGCTTCGCGACCTCGCGCAGGATCTCGGCCGAGACCTCGATCGGCGTCACCGACTTCGAGCGTCCGGCGACGACGAGCTTGATCACACCGTCGCCGTTCTCGATCTCGTACGGCAGGTGCGCGCGGATCGCGCCGAGATCGCCGGCACCGCGGCCGATCAAGCGCTTCACGCTGTAGATCGTGTCTTTCGGCGCGTCGAGCGCCTTCGCCTCGGCGGGGCGTCCGACCACGATCGATCCATCCGCGCCGTAGCTCACGACCGAAGGCACGAGCGCGCCGCCGGCGCCGCCGATCACCGACGGCGTCCCGTCGACGACCGTCGCGACCAAGCTGTTGGTCGTGCCGAGATCGATGCCGACCACGCGTTTCTTGCACGCTTCCTTGATCTGGCTCTCGCCGGGCTCGCTGATCTGCAACAACATCTTTGTTCTCGTTTCGGCTACGCCGCGTCTTCGTCGAGCGCGGCGTCGCACTCCTCGAGGTAGCGCGCGACGTAGCGCAGCTCGATCACGAGCTGCTTCGCGCGTGCGAGATCGTTCGCGGCGAACGCGGGCGCGAGGCCCGCGACCAAGCCCGCGTGCCGCGCCTTCATCGCCTTCTCCAACCGCGCGACGTCGTCGAGCTTGCCCGCCGCGCGCGCGTCCGCGAGCTCCTCGCGCAGCTCCAGGACTTCCGACAGGAACGAGACATCGACCTTCTCGTGATCGCCGATGCCCTGCCCGGCGCGCGCGAGCAGGTACTCGGCGCGCGCGACCGGGCGCTTGAGCGTCTTGTACGCGTCGTTGAGCTCCATCGCGCGGCTCACCGCGCGCGCGCGATCCGCGGCGGGCGCGCCCGCGAAGCGATCCGGGTGCGCGTCCTTCGATCGGTCGAGGTACGCGCGCTCCAGCTCCGCCGTGTCGAGATCGAACCGAGGCTCGAGACCGAACAGAGCGAACAGGTCAGAACTGGACCGACTCTCCACAGCCACACGCGCCCTTCGCGTTCGGGTTGTTGAACTTGAAGCCGTGGCCCATCATCCCGCGCACGAAATCGAGCTGCATGCCCGCGAGGTACACGAAGCTCTTCGGATCGACGACGATCGACACGCCGTGCGCCGAGAAGACCTTGTCGGTCGGCTTCGGCTGATCGGCCCACTCGAAGACGTACGAGAAGCCCGTGCAGCCGCCGCCGCGCAGTCCGACGCGGATCGACGCCTCGGGCGTGCCGCGCTTCGCGCGCTGCTTCGCGATCTCCTCGGCGGCCGCCGCGGTGATCTCGATGCTCGTCGGCTTCGCCGGCGCCGCGGCGGCCGGGTTGAGCGTCGGTTTGCTGACCTCGGGGATGCTCATCATTTGCTTCTCGGGTTCACGACTTGGTGACCTGCTTCTTCTTGTAGTCCTCGATCGCCGCCTTGATCGCGTCCTCGGCGAGGACCGAGCAGTGGATCTTGACCGGCGGGAGGTTGAGCTCCTCGACGATCTGCGTGTTCTTGATCTGCGCGGCCTCGTCGAGGCTCATGCCCTTGATCATCTCGGTCGCGAGCGACGACGACGCGATCGCGGAGCCGCAGCCGAAGGTCTTGAACTTGGCGTCCTTGATCACGCCGTTCTCGACCTTGATCTGCAGCTTCATCACGTCGCCGCACGCGGGCGCGCCGACCAGACCGGTGCCGACGTCGTCCTCTTCCTTGCCGAAGGAGCCGACGTTGCGCGGGTTCTCGTAGTGCTCGATGACTTTGTCGGAGTACGCCATGGCTTTGGTCCTTCAGTGCGGTGTCCAGGCGATCGACGCGATGTCGACGCCGTCTTGATGCATCTCCCAGAGCGGCGACAGCTCGCGCAGGCGCTTCACGCTCTTCACGACGAGATCGATCGTGTAGTCGATCTCCTCTTCCGTGTTGAAGCGGCCGATGCCGAAGCGGATCGACGAGTGCGCGAGCTCGTCGCCGGCGCCCAGCGCGCGCAGCACGTAGCTCGGCTCGAGCGACGCCGACGTGCACGCCGATCCCGACGACACCGCGACGTCCTTGAGCGCCATGAGGAGCGACTCGCCCTCGACGAACGCGAAGGAGATGTTGAGGTTGCCCGGCAGGCGGCGCTCCATCGTGCCGTTGATGTACGTCTCGGGCAGCTGCGACTGGATGCCGTGGAGCAGGCGATCGCGCAGGCGGCGCAGGCGCACCGCCTCGTCGGCCATCTCGGCCTTGGCGATCTCCGCCGCCTTGCCGAAGCCGACGATCAGCGGGACCGCGAGCGTGCCCGAGCGCATGCCGCGCTCGTGACCGCCGCCGTCGATCATCGGATCGATGCGGACGCGCGGCTTGCGGCGCACCCACAAGGCGCCGACGCCCTTCGGGCCGTACATCTTGTGCGCGCTGAGCGAGACGAGGTCGAGCTTCATCGCGTCGACGTCGATCGGCACCTTGCCGGCGGCCTGCACCGCGTCGGAGTGGAAGATGACCTTCGGGTTCTTCGCCTTGATCGCGGCGCCGATCTCGGCCATGGGCTGCACCACGCCGATCTCGTTGTTCGCCATCATGATCGAGACGAGGATCGTCTTCGGCGTGACCGCCTCGGCGACCTGCTCGGGCGTGACGATGCCGTCCTTGCCCGGCTTGAGGTACGTCACCTCGTAGCCCTCGCGCTGCAGGCGCTTGGCGCTGTCGAGGATCGCCTTGTGCTCGGTCTCGACCGTGATGATGTGGTTGCCCTGCTTCTTGTAGAAGCTCGCGATGCCCTTGAGCGCGAGGTTGTCGGCCTCGGTCGCGCCGGAGGTCAGGACGATCTCCTTGGCGTCGCCGCCGATCAGCGCGGCGATCTGTCCGCGCGCGTGATCGACCGCGGCCTCGGCCGTCCAGCCGAAGACGTGGTTGCGCGACGCCGCGTTGCCGAACTGTTCGGTGAAGAAGGGCAACATCGCCTCGAGCACGCGCGGATCGACCGGCGTCGTCGAGTGGTTGTCCATGAAGATGGGGAGCTTCATTAGTTCTCGTCCTTCATGAGCGCGCTGAGCGGGACGTCGAATTCGCGCTTCGCCTCGTGCATCGGGGGCTTGGAGAGCCCGGCGAACAAGCGCGGCGCCTCGCCCGCGTGATGACCTTCGTGATCGCATGCGCCGCACTCGGTCGGCGCGTACACCGGCGAGCACGTCTGACACGAGTCGAGGTACTCGAGCGCCTCGGTCATGTCGTTCTCGATCACTTGCAGCCGCGTGATCTGATCGCGGATCTCTTCGAGCTTCTGCTTGAAGACCGCGCGCACGCGGTCGGTGGCCTCGCGGCCCGAGCCCGCGTCCTCGAAGTCGCTGACGAAGCCCTGGATCTCGCCGAGGGTGAAGCCGATCGCCTGGAGCTTCACGATCCAGTTGATGCGATCGACCGCGTCCTGGCCGTAGAGGCGGAAGCCGCCCTCGGACCGGGACGCCGGCTGCAGCAAGCCCAGCTCCTCGTAGAGGTGCATCGCCCGGACGGTCTTCCCGACCGCCTTCGCGAGCTCGCCTACACGGAGCAGCTTGTCTTCTTGCGGCTTTGTCATCGCTCGGCTCACACTGTGACCCTCACGTTCAGGTGAGGTTCAGCTTCTGGGCGGACTATGGGCCGCGGGGTTGGGTGTGTCAATACGAATCGCACCTGCACGTGAGGGTGTACCTTCGCCCTCATGATGCGCGGGGTCGGGATGCTTTTGATCGTTGCGGCGTGCGGCGCGGCGGCGCCGCCCGAGTCGCTGCCCACGCCGCGCCTGGTCAAGGGCGAGGTCCCCCCGCCGCCGATGCCCGCGTACGGCGGCGCGCGCCGGACCGGCCGCTGCGCGATCTATCTCGCGCACGCCGACGATCGAGAGGTGCAGCGCCGCGAGGCCGCGATCCGCGCGCGGCTCCCCGCCAGCGCGACGCTCGAGCTCACCGGGTACGGCGATCGCGCGGCGCGCGTGTCGATCCCGATCGCGCGCACGCCGATGAAGAAGCCGAAACCTGCGATCGCGATCGCGCGCGCATTCGTCCGCGACACCGCCGAGATCTGGGGCGTCGCCGGGGTCCAGCTCGTGGGGCACCCGGCTCGCGTCGGTCGCGACCGCTGGGCGGTCGAGCTCGAGGTTTCACCGTTCACGGCGGTGCAGCGGGGTTTCCGTGCGGATCTGATCGTGGTGCGCGTCGACGGCCGGCGCGGCCTGCTCGAAGCCGGCTTCGTGGTCGAGCCCGCACCGTCGGCGGAGGTCTGCGACGGTCCGTTGCCGGCGCTCGATCGAGATCGCCTGCGCGCCGCCGCCCGCGGCCGGTACGCCGACGAGGACGTCGGCACGCCCGAGTGGTGGCTCTTCACGAACGAGCCCGTGGTCCGCTGGGTCGCCGCCGTGCCCGTCGGCCGCGGCATCGGCGGTACCCCGCGCGGCGTCGACCCCGCGACCCGCGAAGCCCGGATCGAGCAGATCGTGTTCGTCGATCCGGACACGTTCGAGGTCGTCGGCCACGCGCCGCCGCCGTTCAACATGCCGTACGATCCGGCGTACGAGCCCGCGAGCGATGCGCGCGTGGTCTTCGATCGATGAGCGCCGCGATCAGTTCGCGTTCGAGACGGCTTCGAACGCGCGGATCACGGTGACCTTGATCTGACCGGGGAAGGTCATCTCTTCCGAGATCTGCGACGCGATCTCCTGCGAGAGCTCGACCGTGCGGAGATCGTCGACCTGCTGCTCGCGCACGTAGACGCGCAGCTCGCGGCCGCCGAAGACGGCCTGCGCGTCGCCGACGCCCTTGTACGAGAGCCCGATCCGCTCGAGATCTTCGATCTTCGTCGAGAAGCCCTCGGTCTGCTCGCGACGCGCGCCGGGACGCGCGCCGCTCATCGCGTCGGCGGCGGCGACCAGGTACGCGTACGGCGAGTTGAACGGCTCGTCGGTGTGGTGGGCGCCGATCGCGTTCGCGACCAGCTCGCTCTCGCCGAGGCGGCGCGCGATGTCGGCGCCGATCACCGCGTGCGAGCCCTCGATCTTGTGGGTCAGCGCCTTGCCGATGTCGTGCATCAGCGTGGCGCGGCGCGCGAGCTTCTCGTCGAGGCCGAGCTCGGCGGCCATGATGCCGGCGAGGAAGCTCGACTCCACCGCGTGCAGCCACTGGTTCTGCGTGTAGCTCGTGCGGTAGTTGAGCGCGCCGACCAGCTCGACGATCTCGGGGTGCGCCTTCTGGATCTCGAGGACCTGGAACGCCTTCTTGCCGAGCGTGCGGATCTCTTGATCGACGTGCGTCTTGAACTTCTGCGACCAGTCGAGCGGCTGTCGCTTCGCGTCGGCGGCGGTCTCGGGCTTCTTGAACAGCTTGCCGAGCGCGCGGCGCGCGATCTCGCGGCCGACGCCGTCGAGGCCGTCGAGGCGGACCGCGTCGTGCTCGTCGTTGATCAAGAGCTTCACGTTCGAGACCTGCTCGAGCGCGGCGTGCAGCGCGCCGCCGTCGGCGAGGAGCAGCTCGACGATCTGCGGACCGACGCGCAGGTTCGAGACGTTGCGCTCGGTGAGGAAGTGGTTCTGGTAGCGGCCGATCGCGATCTCCATGACGCGCAGGCCTTCGCGATCGATCGCGGGATCGGCGGTCGCCTGATCGGCGAGGCGGATCTTGGCGGCGGCGGCGGCGCGCGCGTCGTCGAGCCACGCGGTCTGGAGCGCGCGCGCGACGTCCTTCGCGCTCGTGTGCGCGCGCTGCTCGAGCTCCTTGCGCAGGTCGCTCGCCTTGCGGTTGACGTCCTGCTCGAGGCCGTTCGCGCGATCGCGGCGCGACTGGAGCTCCTTGTGACGCTGATCGATCGCGGCCTCGCGCGCGTCGAGCTCGTCGCCGTCGGCGCGCACGTCGGCCTCGGCCTTCGCGATTCGCTCGCCGCGCGCGAGCTGCGCGTCGGCGGCCCGCGCGAGCTCGGCGGCCGCCGCCTCGCGAGCGGTCAGCGCCTCGGTGCGCGCGGCGGTCTCGGCGGCGGTGCGCGCGGCGCCGGCTTCGAGCTTCGCCGCCTCGAGCGCCGCGGCGGCCTTGCCGTGCGCGGTGTCGACGAGATCCTGCGCGGCACGATCTTCTTTGCCGGTCGCGACCGCGACGATCACCGCGGCGAGCGCGGCGGCGGCGGCGGCGAGGAGGATCGCGGTCAACATCGTCTCTACCGTAACACTAGAAGTCCGGAGGCATCAGCCCGCTTCCGGATCCGCCGGAGCCCGAGCCGTGGCCGTGATGGCCGCCGTGGTGGGTCGACGATCCGGAGCCCGCGTTGGTCGGCGTGCCGCCGTTGGTCGGCGCCGGCTCGAGATCGATCGTGATCGATTGGTCCTCGGTCACCACGATCTTCTTCGTCTTGTCCTTCATGCCCGTCTTCTTGAAGACGAGGGCCATCTCCTTGCCATCGGCGGGCACCGTGAGCTTGAGCTTGGTCTTGCCGAGCGACTTGCCGGTGCCGTCGAGGACGTCGGCGCCGGTCGGGCTCGTGTCGATCGTGAGCGTCGCGGTCTTCGGCGCCTGCGGCGCGGGCGCGGCGTCGGGCGGCGCCGCATCGATCGACGTCGTCGCGACCGCGGTCGCGGCATCGACCGGCGCACCCGCGTCGGGCGCCGCAGCCTTCGCCGCGGTGCCCGTGCCCGCCCCCGTGCCCTTGCCCTTGCCCGGCGCGGATCCCGATGCCGATCCCGATGCCGATGCCGATCCCGATCCCGAATCATCCGAGCTATGCGTCGCGACGGCGATCCCCGCCCCCGCTCCGCCCATCGCCACCACCGCGATCACGATGAACGGCCACACCTTCCGCGGCGGCCGATCCTTGTACCCGGGCGGCGTGCCGATCACCATCGTCGAGTTCAGCGGCACCGCCGGCGCCACCATCCCCGGCGCCGCCGACACGCGCCGCATCGCCGCGATCTGCTGCGACGTCGTCGCGTCCATCCCGGGCGGCGCGGGCGCCGCGGGCATCGCGCTGGTCGCGGCGAACGCGACGTCGTGGCCCGGGCCCGCGATCATCGACGGCGGCGGCGCGCGCAGCGGCAGGTTCGACGGACCCGGCGGCGCCCCGCCGGGCATCTGCTTCGGATCGTCCAAGAACAGCGTGCGCGCCTGCGCGCTCGCCGACGGGATCGCCGCCGGCATCACCGGCGGCGACGTCGCGAGGTAGCGATCGGGATCGAGCAGCGCTTGCTGCACCGCCGCCATCGTCGGGAAGCGCGCGTCGGGGCTCTTCGCGAGGCAGCGCAGGATGATCTGCTCGACCGCCGGCGGGATGTGCGGGTTGATCCCGCGCGGCGACGGCGGCGCGTGCATCACCTGCTTGATCAGGATCTCGCCCATCGACTGGCCGTCGAACGGCACCTGCCCGCACAGCATCTGGAACAGCAGCACGCCGAGCGCGTAGATGTCGGTGCGATGATCGATGTCGCGCTTCGACTCGCACGCCTCGGGCGACATGTACTGCGGCGTGCCGAGCACGACGCCGGCGGCGGTCAGGTTGGTCGCGCCGTCGCCCATGAACATCTTCGCGAGCCCGAAGTCGAGGATCTTCACGAAGTCGGGATCGCCGACCCGCATCGTCAGCATGACGTTGTCGGGCTTGAGATCGCGGTGGATGATGCCCGCCGCGTGCGCGGCGCCGAGCGCGCCCGCGATCTGCGCGCCGACGTGCATCGTGCGCACGACGTCGAACACGCGATCCGCGGTGAGCACCTGCGCGAGGGTCCGCCCCTCCAGGTACTCCATGATGAAGAAGTAGTCGCCCTCGGGCGATTGCCCGAAGTCGTGGATCTCCACGATGTGCTCGTTGCCGATCTTGTTGACCGCGCGCGCCTCGTTGAAGAAGCGGCTGATCACCTCGCGGTTGCCGGCGAGCTCCTTGTGGATGACCTTGAGCGCGACGCGCTTGCCGATCAGCGGGTGCTCGGCGAGATACACCGCCCCCATGCCGCCGGTACCCAGCTTCTGCAGGACGCGATAGTTCCCGATGAATTGCCCCGGCTCGACGGCCACTGGCGGCGAGTGTAACGCGACTGCTGTCTCAGGCGCCCGCGCAGAACTGCACGTAGTCGATCAGCTCGATCTTCGAGCGATCGACGCCGTCGCCGCAGGTCGGGCACTTCGGATCGCGGCGCAGCTTCAGCTCGCGGAACTTGGTCTTGAGCGCGTCGAAGACGAGCAAGCGGCCGGCGAGAGATTCGCCGAGCCCGAGCAGGAGCTTCACGGTCTCGTTCGCCTGCAGGACGCCCATGATGCCGGGCAGGACGCCGAGCACGCCGGCCTCCGAGCACGACGGCGCCTCCTCGGGCGGCGGCGGCTCCGGATACAAGCATCGGTAGCAAGGGCTGCCGTTCGCCGGGAAGACCGTCATCTGCCCTTCGAAGCGGAAGATCGACGAGTGCACGACCGGCTTGCCGAGCTTGAGCGCGGCGTCGTTCACCAGGTAGCGGGTCTGGAAGTTGTCGGCGCCGTCGACGATCACGTCGTAGCGCGCGAGCACGTCCATCACGTTCGACGAGTCGAGCCGCGTCTTGTGCTTGTCCACCTTCACGTCGGGGTTGAGGCCCTTGAGCGTCTTCTCGGCGCTGTCGACCTTGTGCGTGCCGACGCGATCGACGTTGTGCAGGATCTGGCGCTGCAGGTTGGTCGCGTCGACCACGTCGTCGTCGATCACGCCGATGCGGCCGATGCCCGCCGCCGCGAGGTACATCGACGACGGCGAGCCGAGCCCGCCCGCGCCGATGCAGAGCACCGCGGACTCGAGCAGCTTGATCTGTCCCTTCACGCCGATCTCGGGCAGGAGCGTGTGCCGCGAGTAGCGCTGCTCTTGCTCGCGCGTGAGGACGGTGGGCGCCTTCCACGGCAGGCCGGAGCGCTTCCACGCGGTGAAGCCGCCCGCCATCGAGACGACGTTCGTGTAGCCGAGCTCCGCGAGCGAGCGCGCGCCGAGCACCGAGCGGTTCCCGCTCGCGCAGTAGAGGACGACCAGCTCGTCCTTCTTGGGCGCGGCGTCCTCGATCTTCTGCTCGAGGAACCCGCGCGGGATCCAGGTCGCGCCGGGGATGTAGCCCTGGACGTACTCGTCCTGCTCCCGGACGTCGATGATGGTCGCCTGGCCCGGGCGCTCGATCAGCTCGCGGACCTTGCTGACGTCGGTCTCCTTGATCTTCGACTTGATATCCTTCAGGTAGGACTGGTAGCTCGACATCTGGGCCTCTGATTAGCAGGATTTCCGACCGGACAAAACGGGAATAGCACACCGCGACAAAACAATCGTACCCTCACGTGAGGTTCGTGGTATGGAGGTACCAATGAGCGACCTGGCTGTCGACACCAGCACGACCACGAACGCGGCGGACCTCGGCATCGAGTCCATGGTGAAGATCACCGCGATGGCCGCGGCGAAGGTCAACGAAATCCGCGAAGCGGAAGCGATCGAGTCGGGCATGGGCCTGCGCCTGCGCGTGGTGGGCGGCGGCTGCGCCGGCTTCTCGTACGACCTCTACTTCGACGAGCAGACCGAAGTCGACCGTCGCTTCACGGCGAACGGCGTCGACGTCGTCGTCGACGAGATGAGCTTGATGTACCTCGCCGGCACGGAGATCGACTACGTCGAAGGTCTCCAGGGCGCGGGCTTCAAGTTCAACAACCCGAACGTGAAGAGCACGTGCGGGTGCGGCTCCAGCTTCAGCGTGTGAGCGACATCTACGCAGTTCTGAGCCGCGAGCTCGGCACCGAAAAGGTGATCGGCCGCGGCGACGAGCGCATCGCCGACTACGGGCGCGACGAGACGCCGATCCACGTCGAGTATCCGCCCGACGTCGCGGTGCTCGCGCACTCCGCCGACGAGGTCGCGGCGGTGCTGCGGATCTGCGCGGAGCAGAAGGTCCCCGTCACGCCGCGCGGCGCGGGCTCGGGCCTGTGCGGCGGCTGCTTGCCCGTCGAGGGCGGCGTCGTCTTGTCGACCGAGAAGATGACGAAGGTGATCGAGATCGATCCCGATGATCTCGTCGCGGTCGTCGAGCCGGGCGTGATCACCGGCGACCTGCAGAGCCTCGTCGAAGAGCAAGGCCTGTTCTATCCGCCGGATCCGGCGTCGCTCGACTACTGCTCGATCGGCGGCAACGCGGCGACCAACGCCGGCGGCCCGCGCGCGTTCAAGTACGGCGTCACGCGCGAGTACGTGCTCGGGCTCGACGTCGCGCTCATGGGCGGCGAGCGGCTCCGCTGCGGGCGACGGACCGCGAAGGGCGTCACCGGCTACGATCTCGTCGCCGGCTTCGTCGGCACCGAGGGCACGTTCGGCGTGATCACGGAGCTGACGCTCAAGCTGTTGCCGAAGCCGCAGAGCGCGTCGACGGTGCTCGCGGTGTTCGCGGATCTGCCGACCGCGGGCGCGTGCATCTCGTCGCTGTTGCGAGGCGGCTTGCGGCCGCGCGTGCTCGAGATCGCGGATCGCAGCTCGATCGATCACATCCGCGCGAAGAGCCGCTATCGCTTCCCGGACCACGCGGGCGCGATCGTCCTGATCGAGGTCGACGGCGATCCCGACACGATGGCGCTCCAGATGGAGCGCATCGGCCTCGAGTGCGACGCGCGCGGCGCGCTCGACGTCTTGGCGGCGCAGGATCCCGCCGAGCGGCGCGCGCTGTGGGAGGCGCGCCGCCTGATCTCGGCGTCGCTGAAAGAGGCGCACACGATCAAGATCAACGAGGACATCTGCGTCCCGCGCGGCGCGATCGTCGAGATGATCAAGCGGTGCGAGGCGCTGTCGCGCGAGAGCGGCGTGCAGATCGCCGTGTTCGGCCACGCCGGCGACGGCAACCTGCACGTCAACCTCTTGTCCGACGCCGATCCGAACGATCCGGCGGTCACCGCGCACCTGCTCGCCACGACCAAGCAGTTGTTCGCGCACACGATCGATCTGCGCGGCACGCTCAGCGGCGAGCACGGCATCGGGATCAGCAAGCGCGACTTCATGACGATGGAGCAGAGCGAGCAGCTGCTCGAGTGGCAGCGCCGGTGGAAGCGGCTCTGGGATCCGCAGGAGCTGCTCAACCCGGGCAAGGTTCTCCCGGCGCGCCGCGCGGCGTGCAGCGAGTGA
>DATJIA010000148.1:0-62363 GCA_035493675.1 Kofleriaceae bacterium
TGGCGCGGCTCGCGGCGCTCTACGATCCGGAGACGCGCGCGCTCGTGGCTCGCGCCGCGCAGCCACCGGTCGCGCTCGCGATCGATCTGGGCTGCGGCCCGGGTTGGTCGACGCGCCTGGTGCACGAGATCGCGCGCGCGACGCGCACGATCGGCATCGACGCGAGCGAGCGCTACGTGAGCGAGGCGCGCGCGCGTCAGCCCGACCTCGAGTTCGTCGTCGGAGACATCGCGCGCGGAATTCCCGCGATCGGAAGCCCCGACCTCATCCTCGCGCGCTTCCTACTCACGCACCTCGCCGATCCGCACGCCGCGCTCGGCGCGTGGGCCGACGCCGCCGCGCCCGGCGCGCGCCTCGCGCTGCACGAGACCGAGTCGCTGTCGTCGTCTCACCCGGCGCTCGCGCGCTACTACGAGCTCGTCGGCGAGGTGCAGGCGCACCACGGCCAGGCGCTCTACGTCGGCGCGCTGATCTCGCGCGCGATCGCCGGCACCGGCTGGTACGTGATCGAGAGCCGCGCGCTCGTGCTCGAGAAGCCGGCGCCCGCGATGGCGAGCTTGCACGCGGCCAACCTGCGCACGTGGCGGACCGATCCGTTCGCGCGCGAGCGCTTCGATCCCGACGAGCTCGACGCGCTCGACGTGTCGCTGACCGCGATCGCGAACGGCGCGGTGGCGGCGCCGCCCGTCGAGAACGTCGCGCGGCAGCTCATTGCTGCGCGGGATCGATCGACAGCGCGCTGAGATCGATCCAGCCGTCCCACACCACGACGCCCGCGACGCGGCGGTGCACGAGCCCGCGCGGCTCCGGCGCCGCGAGCACGACGAACGGCTGCTCGTCGGCGAGCGCGAGCTCGAGCTCGGCGGCGTGCTTCGCGCGCGCGGCCGGCGTCTGATCGCCGCGCAGCTCGGCGAGGATCAGATCCACGCGGTGCGACGAGAAGTGCCCGACGTTCTGCGTCCCGTTGGTCTCGATCCAGCGCGACAGATCCGAATCGGCCATGCCGTCCCACTCGAGCAGCGCCGCGCCGAAGTGTCCGTCGGTGAGCCGCTTGGTCACGACCGCGTCGGTGCCGAGCTTGACGTCGACGACGAAGCCGGCGCGGTTCAAGAGATCGACCATCTGCTGCCGCTCGCCCTCGAGCTTCTTGCCGGGCAGCGGCGGTTCGTCGCGCTCGACCAGGAGCAGATCGATCTTCAAGCGCTGGCCGCCGCGATCGCGGATGCCGTCCTTGTCGCTGTCGATCCAGCCGGCCTCGTCGAGCAGCTTGCCGGCGGCGGCGGGATCGAAGTCGGCCGCGGTCGGCAGCGGGCCGTCGACGGGACCGCCGGGCCACACCGGCACCGTCATCGGGCGCGCGAGCCCGTGCAGGAAGGTCGTGCACAAGGCCTTGCGGTTGACGAGCAGCGCGAGCGCGCGCCGCACGCGGACGTCGTCGAACGGCGGCGCGGTAGTGTCGAGCACGAGGTAGCGGAAGCGCGGCGGCTCGAGCGACAGCGGCGCGAACGACGACGCGATCCCGGGCGACATCGCCTGCTGCAGGTGCTCCGGGATCAAGCTCGGGATGATGTCGAGCTCGCCGCGCTTCGCGCCCGCGAGCGCGCGCGCCGCGTCGGGCTGGAAGACGAACTCGACGTCATCGATCGCCGCGGGCCTGCCCCAATAGCCCGCGTACTTGGTGAGGCGCACGACCCCGTCCTTCCACGACACGAACGACCACGGCCCGGTCCCGACCAGCTTGCCGCCGGCGACCAGGTTCGGATCGTAGACGTGGTACGGGAGGATCGGGATCTCGGCGAGCGCGCGCAGCACGTAGCCGTTCGGGCGCGACAGGAGCAGCTGCACGGTGCGCGGGCCGACCTTGTTGACCGCGGTGACGTCGGCGAGCAGCGGCCGCAGGTGATCGGCGTCCTTGTGCGGATCGCGCGCGGTGTCGAGCGAGAACTGCACGTCGGACGCGGTCAGCGGCTGACCGTCGTGGAACGTCACGTTGGGCTGGAGCTCGACGTAGATCGTGAGCCCGTCGGGATCGACCCGCCACGACTTGGCGAGCCCCGGCTGGTAGCCGCCGGGCGTCTCCTTGATCAGGGTCTCGAAGACCGTCCCCATCGCGATGCGCCGCGTCCACACCGACGGCGTCAGCATCGGGTTCAAGTGGCGCGGCTCCGCGTCCATGTGGATGCGTAGGGTATGGGCGCGATCGGCCGGGATCGGCGCACCTTCGTCGGGGGCGAGCTGCGGCGAGCGCGGGGCGGCCTCGGCGATCTTCGTCGGGTCGGGCTCGTGACGCCACGGCTTGGCGCGCGGCGGGGATTCGCAGGCCCCCAGGCTTCCGGCGAGGGCGATAGCGATCGTCAGCGCGGCCGCCCGGCGGTGGTCTTGAGGCCCTCGGATGCCCATGTTACGACTCGCACATGACGATGCCGCGTCGGCACACTAGCGCAAGTCGGGCTTGGATCGTGGGCGGCGTCCTGCTCATGACGGCCTCTGCAGGCTGCGACAAGGGGCAGCTCAAGGGTGCCGAGGCCGAGGTCAAGCCGCACAACATCAAGCTCGACCTCCCGCAGGTCCCGCCGTTCGATCTGCCGAAGCCGTACGACGCGAGCACGCACTCCGTGAAGGAGATGCGCGTCGCGGGCAAGCCGTACCTCGACAGCGACGTCAACATCCACGGCTACGTGACGTGGGTCTACGACTGCGCGACCGCGATCCGCACGCCGGACGAGTCCGACGCCGACGTGAAGAAGGCGATCGAGGCCGACCCGACCAAGTGCCGCCGCCCGGTCTTCTACATCGGCGACGACGCGCAGACGCCGGGCGAGCGCAGCGCGTGGGTGGTCGAGATCCCGCGCGAGCTGCGCGACTACGAGAAGAAGAACCTGTCGAAGGAACAGAAGGACTGGCAGGACCGCTACGAGAAGGGCGTGTCGGTCGACATCGACGGCAAGGTCGTCCCGCCGTACAAGCTCGGCGACGAGGTGATCGTCACCGGCTCGTGGAAGCTGTCGTCGCCGCACGGCGAGCGCAACAGCGAGGGCCTGCTCGTCTACAAGACGATGAAGAACATCACGCAGAACTGGACCGAGCCGCAGCCCAAGCCGGGCGCGAAGCCGGGTCCGGGCGAGTCGGCCGACGCCACCGGGCCGGCGACCAAGCAAGCGCCGCCGCACTGATACGACCACGCCCTTCGCTCGGGACGAACGGGTCAGTGAGTGAGGGCGGTGAGCGCGGCGCAGCGCGCGTCGTCGAGGATGACGGGGACGTGATCGACGCGGGCGGCGCAGTGATCGGCGAGCTCGATCGTGTGCGTGGTGGGCGTGCCGCCGGCGATGGGCGGCGCGTCGAAGGTCGCGGTGATCGTCGCGCGGGTCGGGCCGAGCGCGCCGTCGGTCGCGAAGCGCGCCGCGCGTAGGTGCGCGATCGTCTCGGTCGCGGCGAGGACGGCGGCGCCGTCGAGATCGCCGGACCAGTCGCCGATCACGGTGCCGCGCTGCGCGCGACGGCGCGCCTTGCCCGCGACGACCTCGATCGCGTTCAAGGCGCTCGGCTCCTCGACGATCAGCGCGCGGTCGCGCAGATCATCGACCTGCAGCGAGGCCGCGCGGAGCGCGTCGTCGCCGACGCGCAGGACGAACGGCTCGCCGTTGCGGCGCAGCGCGGCGCCGACGCGATCGAGATGATCGACGGAGCCATCGGCGTACTTCACGTCGAGCACCGGCGTGATCGCCGCCTTCGCCGGCACGGGCTCGACCGCGGCCGCCGGCGCGCGCAAGGCCGCCATCGCCGCGTGGACCGCGTCGTCGTCAGCGGGCCCGGTCGCCAAGCGGAAGCCGCCGCCCGAGGCCGTGACGCTCGCGCGCGCGCCGGTGAGCCACGTCATCGTCGCGATCGGCTTCGGCAGGAGCGGCGCGCGATCGATCGCGGTCTGCGCGGCGCGCGCGGCGTCGAGCACGGCCTCGAGCGCGGCACGATCGACGCAGACCGTGCCGGACGTCCCGTCGAGCAAGACGCCGCCGCTGGGGCACGGCCCGTGCTCGACCAGCTCGTCGGTCGCGGTCGCGCCGATCACGCGGATCGTGATCGCGCCGGCCACGGGCGCCGGCGGCGGCGCGCTCGGGAACGCGATCGCGCGCAGCGCCGCGAGCGCCGCGCCCACGCGATCGAGCGCCGCGCGATCGATCCGTCCCACGCCGACGAGCGTCGCGCCGCTCGTCACGAGCTCGACGCCCGGTCCGTGGATCTCGAGCCCCGTGATCTCGTCGGGGCGCGCGCGGACGAGCTGCGTGCGTCGCAGCGACGCCGCGTCGCGCCGCACCGCGTGCGCGACCCACGACGGCACCAGCCGCGGCGGCCCGTCGTCGACCTGCGCCCACGTCTGCTGCGCGCCGGCGACCTCGCCGCCGAAATGGATCGTCGTGCGATCGATCGTGATCGCGTCCTTCATCGCGGCTCCGGCGCCGCCGGACGGCGTGCGCTCCCAGCGCGCCGCGGCGAGCGCGCCGAGCAGATCCGCGATCGCCGCGTCGTCGGCCGGCCCCGCCGTCGGCTCGACCACCTTCCACGCGTCGCCGCTCTTCACGACCGTGACGCCGGCCGCCTCGATCGACGAGACCCGCGTCGGATCCATCCCGGGCACGAGCCGGCGATCGTCGGCGATCGCGCCGCGCGGTCGATCGAGCGCGACGATCACGCCGAGCACCGCCGCGATCACGCTGAGCGCGATCAGCCCGCGCCGCGACGCGATCACGATCGCCTCCGCCGCGCGATCACGATCGCGAGGCCGAGGAGCGCGTACGCGAGCGGGATCACGCCCGCGCACAACGCGACCACCATCGTGCGCTCGCCGCTGGTCATCACGAGCCGCACCTGCTCGGGCGTCTTCGCCGCGACCTCGACCGTCCGCGTGCGCCCGGCGAGCCGCGCGATCGCGTTCGCGACCAGCGCGTCGCCGGCGCCGAGCCCGCGCCCGACGATCGGCGACGACGCGCCCTCGGCGCCGCCGAAGACGAGCACGGTGCCGTGATCGGTGCGCGCGACCGCGGCGATCGCCGAGCCGGTCGCGGTCGTCACGATCGCCTGCGCGGGCGCGCGCACGCCGAGCACGCGCGGCGCGACCCACACCGTCACGCGCCGCCCGCCGGTGAAGCCGGTCGTCAGCGGATCGTCGGCGTAGCCGAGCTCGAGCGTGAACGCGCCCGGCAGATCGATCGCGTGCGCCGGATCGTTCGCGATCTCGCGCGTCAGCTCGATCCCGTACGTCGCGAGCAGCGGCTCGAGGCCCATCGGCGGCGCGTCGCTGCTTCCGCCGGCGGCCGCCGCGACCAGCGAGCCGCCCTTCGCGAGCCAGTCGCGCACCGCGAGGACCTCCTCGTTCGCGAGCGGCCGCACCGGCCCGGCGACGACCAGCACGCGGCACCGCTCCGGCACGCCGGCCGCGACCGTGCCGACGTCCTCGATCGTCAAGCCCACGCGCGCGAGCCGCTGCTCGACCTCGCGCCAGGCCAGCTCGTCGTGGCCCGACGTCACGCACACGAGCGCGTGCGCGGCGTCGTCGAGCTCGGCGAGCGCGCGCGCGATCGCGCCCTCGGCGTCGAGCCGGGTGACCTCGGGCGCCGCCAGCGCGTCGCGCCCGAACTGCGCGAGCTCGAGCAGATCGATCACGCGCCGCCGATCGCCGCGCGCGAGCACGACCGCGCCGCCCTTCGACAGCGCGGCCTCGCCGAGCCCGGCGTCGCGCGCGATCGCGGCGAGCCCGCCCTCGACGCGCGCCGGATCGAAGCGGCGCACGCGCACGAGCGGCTGCGCGCGCGCGATCCGATCGAGCACGCGCGAGGTCTCGTCGTAGAGCGGCTCGAGCCCGTGCAGGCTCGGCTCGATGATCGTCGCGTCGACCGGCTCGGCGAGCGACGCGAGCACGTCGCGGGTCGCGTCCTCGAGCGAGTTACGGTGCGCGCGCGTGAGATCCCACGCGCGCGGATGGCGCGCCGCGATCACGCCGGTCAAGACGGCGATGATCGCGATCAAGCACGTGGCGATCGCGCGCGGCCCCGCGTCGCGCCGCCGTCCCCAGCCGACCGCGGCGACCGCGCCCGACAGCCCGACCGCGGTCAACCCGACGACGAACACGATCGCGCCCAGCGTGATCTCGCCGCGCGCGAACGCGAGCAGGTGCGCCCGCGGCGACAGCGCGCCCGCGATCGCCGCGATCGTCGGATGCGCGGCCGAGAAGTCGGGCGCCGAGCCGACCGCCTCGCCCGCCAACAAGAGCGCCATGCCGAACGCGAAGCTGGCCGCGCCCGCGAAGATCTGCGACGCGGTCATCGCCGACCACGCGACGCCGACCGCGAGCAGCGCCGCGCCGATCAGCCACTCGCCGGCGTACGCCGACACGATCGGCCCCGGATCGATCGTCGCGCCCGCCGGCGCGTACGCGGACAGGACGATCAGGTACGCGAGCGTCGGCAGCCACAAGAGCGCATAGAAGATCGACGCGGCCAGCCACTTGCCCGCGATCGCGGCGCCCTCTGCGACCGGCGCGGTGACCAGCACCTCCCACGTGCCCGCGCGGCGATCCTCGGCGACCGCGCGCATCGAGACCAGCGCGATCACCGCGAGCTCGAGCGCCCAGTGCAGCAGCGTGCCGCCGAAATGTCCCTCGAGGACCGCGCCCATCGGCGCCGGCCTCGCCGGATCGCTGAGCGCCGACACCAAGGCCGCGAACGACGCGCCCTGCACCGCCAGGAACAAGACGCCGACGACGTACGCGACCGGCGCGCGCAGGTACGCGGCGAGCTCGCGCCGCGCGACCAGCCACGTCGCCCTCATCGGGCCCCCAGGCGATCGACGACCGCGTCCTCGAGCGTCGCCGCATCGCCGCGCAAGGCCGCGGGCGTGTCGTCGGCGATCACCGCGCCGCCCGCGATCAAGACGATCCGCGACGCCAGCGCCTCGAGCTCGACGACGTTGTGGCTCGCGACCAAGATCGTCCGCGTTCCGGACAAGCCGGCCAAGACCGCGCGCAGCTCGCGCACCTGCACGGGATCGAGCCCCGACTGCGGCTCGTCGAGCACCAGCACCGGCGGATCCGCGACCAGCGCGTCGGCCAGGCCCACGCGCTGCCGATAGCCCTTCGACAAGGTCGCGATCACGCGCGACGCGACGTCGGTGATCGCGGTCGTCTCCATCGCGCGATCGACGGCGCCCGCCGGCGCTCGCTTCACGCGCGCGCGCCACGCGAGGTACTCGCGCACGGTCGACTCCGGCGGCAGCGGCGCCGACTCCGGCAGGTACCCGAGCTTGCCTTCGACCTTCACGCGCCCGCGATCCGGATCGAGGAAGCCGACGATGATCCGCAAGGCCGTCGTCTTGCCCGCGCCGTTCGGGCCGACCAAGCCGACCAGCTCGTGCTCCCCGACCGCGAACGTCGCGCGATCGAGCGCCACGCGGCGCCCGAACGTCCGGCTTACCTCCTCGACGGAGATCACGCGAAGACTATGCCGCAGCTTCCGCTTCGACGCCCTGCGTGCGCCGCCGCGGCAACCGGATCTTGAACGTCGTCCCGGTCGGCCCCGACTCCCACGCGATCGTGCCGTGGTGATCGTCGACGATCTTCTTCACGATCGCGAGCCCGAGCCCGGTGCCGCCCTTCTTGCCGGTCGCGAACAGCTCGAACAGGCGGCCCTGCACCTCGGCGGGGATGCCGGGGCCGTCGTCGGAGATCTCGAAGACGAGCCAGCCCTGGTCCTCGTCGCCCTCGACGCTCGTCGTGAGCCGGAACTTCCCGCCCTCGGGCATCGCGTCCGCCGCGTTGCGCGCGAGGTTGTGGATCACGCGCAGCATCTTCTGCTCGTCGAAGAACGCGGTGCCGTCGTACTTCGCGTCGACCTCGAGCTCGATGCCGCGCCCGGCCAGCGCGTGCTTGAGCTGCTGCACGACCTCCTCGAGGAAGCGGTGCAGGTAGACCTTGCGGATGAAGATATCCGCGTCGCCGCGCGCGAACGCGAGCACCTCGCGCGTCATGCCGCTCATGATGTCGAACTGGCGCAGGATCTGCTCGACGTACGCGTCGCGCTGCGGCGCCTCGTCGGACTGCGCCATCAGCTGCGCGTAGCCCGAGATGATCGTCATCGGCGTCTTCAGATCGTGCAGCACGCCGGCGAGCATGCGGCCGATCGACGCCAGGCGATCCTTGTTCGACTGCTCGCTGCGGCTGCGCGCGACGCCGATCGCCTTGGCGACCTGCCCGGCGATCAAGACCAGCACCTTCAGATCCGCCGCGTCGAAGCCGCCGCGCCCCGACAGCTTGTCGAGGATCTCGATCCCGCCCAGGACCTCGTCGTCGCCGGGCGCGACCAAGGGCGCGCACATCAGGTGGTGCGGCGCGTGCTCGAGGTCGGTCGCGAGCTCCTGCGCGTGGCGCTCGTCGTGCACCGGGTCATTGACGATCAGCGCCTCGCGGTGCGCGACGCACCAGCCGATGATCCCGGCGCCGACCGGCAGCGTGCGCTGGCGCAGCCGCTCCGCGACCGGCCCGACGACGACGCGGAAGCGCAGCGACTCGCCGTCGGGCTCGCGCAGCGCGATCGATCCCGCGCCCGCGTCGAGCACGTTGATCGATTGCTTGAGGATGCGCTCGAGCAGCCCTTCGAGATCGAGCGCCGCCGACAGCTCCTTCTCGACCTCGTAGAGCGCGTTGAGCTCGCGCGACCGCTGCGCGAGGCCGAGGTAGAGCTTCGCGTTCTCGATCGCGATCGCGGCCAGCGACGCGAGCGCCTCGAGCAGCTCGATGTCCGACTGCGTGAACGGCCCGCCCTCTTTGTTCAGGCACTGCAGGACGCCGGTGATCGCGCCCATCGGATTCTTCATCGGCACGCACAGGACCGTGCGCGTGCGGTAGCCGGAGCGGAGATCGACCGCGGGTTGGAAGCGCGCGTCGCCGTAGGCGTCGGGCAGGTTCACGATCTCGCCGGTCTTGCCGGTCCAGCCCGCGATGCCCTCGCCGACGCGGAGGCGGATCTCGAAGACCTCGCCGCCCTGCATGACCTTCGACCACATCTCCTTGCCGTCGTCGGACACCAGATACAGGGTCGAGCGATCGGCCTCCATCAGCTGCGTGACCTTGTCCATGATCAGGACGAGGAGCTGATCGAGCTCCATCCCCGACGACAAGGCGCGGCCGATCTCCTGGACGAGCGCGACCTTCTTCTGCTCGCGGCGGAGCTCTTCGCCGGGGTCGCTCATCGTCACCCCCGACTGTACAACTAATCCAGGTTGCGCCGCCTGAGGTCGTCCTCGTCGAGGCCTTCGAGGTGTCCGATCTCGTGCAGCAGGGTGCGCTCGATCTGCTCGTCGAGCTCGGCGCGGCTCTTGACGGCGCGCGCCAAGTTCAAGCGGTACAAGACGATCGCGCGGGGCGGGACGTCCTTGTCGGCGGCGGTCGGCTGCTGATTCTTGGGCAGCCCGCGGTAGAGGCCGAGGATCGTCGGCGGGAACGGCGGATCGACCGCGATCAGGTCGGCCTTCGCGGGCAGATCGACGATCTCGATCGGCACGCCCTCGAGCTCCTTCTTGCGCTCGGGCGACTGCTGCGCGATCACGCGATCGACGACGCCGCGGAACTCCTCGACGGAGATCAGGATCGGCGGCGGGAAGTCGGTCGGATCGAGCTCGCGCGCGCGCTGCTCGTGGGCGGCGGCGTCGGCGGCGCGGCCCTGCCATTCGTAGACGAGCGCCAGGAAGTGGTGCGCGTACGGATCGTCCGGATCGTCGCCGAGCACGCGCGTGAACTCCGCGCGCGCCTCGTCGAGGCGGCCGAGGTTGAAGAGCGCGACGCCGCGCTCGTGGATCGCGTCGGTGAGGTTGGGCTGGAGCTTGAGCGCCTCGTCGATGCGCGGCAGCGCCTCGTCGCTCTTGCCGAGATCGTCGAGCGCCTGGCCCTCGAGGAGCGCGAGGTTCGCGCGCAGCTGCGCGTTGCCGCGGCGCCGCGCGGTCGCGCGCGCCGAGCCGCGCCGCGCCAGCTCGAGCCCGACCCAGAGCGAGTCCTTGCTCTTGTCGGACTTCACGTTGATGTAGAAGTCGGCGGCGGCGCGCAGCGTCTCGGGATCCTCGGGATCGAGCGCGAGCGCCATCGTGTACGCGACCTCGGCCTCGCCTTCGTGGCCGAGCCCGGCGAGCGCCGCGGCGCGCAGATGATGCGCCTCGACCGACGCGGGCTCGAGATCGGCGGCGCGATCGGCGCACGTCCACGCCTCGCCGAGGCGATTGGCGTCGAACGCGGCGTTCGCGCGATCGAGCAGGCGATCGACCAGGTGCTCCGCGTCTTCCCCGGCTTGATCGCCGACCGGGCACTCGGTGACCGGCAGCGGCTGCGGCCCTTGATCCTTGGCGCGGACCGGCTCCTGCTGGCCCGCGCTCGAGGCCGCGGCGGCGGGCGGGATCAGCGGCTTCGCCGGCGTGTCCTTCTGGGGAGCGGGCGCGCTGTCACCGCGACATGAAGCAGCGACGAGGATCGCGCAAACAGCCAGACGGCGCACGGTCGGGAGGATAGCCTATCGCGCGCGCCGGCGCGCCAAGATTGCGAGGGCGCCATAGAGCAGCGCGACGCCCAAGGTCTCGAGCAGGAGCGTCAGCGCGGCGGTCGTGCCGCGCGTCGGTGAATAGACGCGCACGGTGCCGTCGTAGCTCGCGACCACGAGCGAATCGCCGGCGATCGCGAGGCCCGACAGGACCGGCGCGCCGACGTGCAAGGTCGCGCGCGTGCGGCCGGTCGCGAGCTCGACGCCGACGACGTCGCCGTCGGCGGTGCCGATCCACGCGGTGTCGCCCGCGATCACCGGCGTCGCGGCGAGCGACGCGCTCTCGACGCGATAGTGCGCCGCGTGGATCGACGCGGGGCCGCCGATCGCGCGCGCCCACCGGAGCGTCTCGCTCGCGACGTCGAACGCGAACGCCTCGCCGTACTGCGTGACGATCACGAGCGTGTCGCGCGCGAGCGCGGGCGTCGCCGCCACCTCGTACGCCCACTCGAAGCCTTCGCGATCGAGCGCGCCCCACGAGCCGGTGTCGCCGGTCGGGACGTCGACGCTGCAGCGCAGGCCCGCGCCGCTGATCAGGTGCGCCGTGTCTCCGTCGGCGACCGGCGCGGCGGCGGCCGACAGCGAGCAGACGTCGATCGCCTGGAACCGCTCGGCGCCGGTCGCGGGATCCCAACCCTGCACGCCGGACAGCATGCGGTTCGCGATCGTGACGACCGTGCCGTCGACGAGCGCCGGCGACGCGAACGATCCGCCGCCGTCGGTGTCCGGGACGGGATCGACCTCCCACAGGATCTTCCCCGTGCGCGGATCGATCGCGGCGAAGCGGCGCTGGTTGCCGACGAAGACGCGATCGCCGGCGACCAGCGGCGCGCCCCAGATCGCGCGGTGCTCGGGCAGGACGTGCTCGCCCAGATCGACGCGCCACTTCACGTCGCCGCGATCGCGATCGAGCCCGTACACGACGCCGTCGGAGGCCGCGGCGATCACGGTGTCGCCGGCGACCGCGAGCGCGTTGCGCACCGCCGCGCCGGGACGGAACCGCCAGCGCTCCGCGCCGGTCGCGAGCTCGAGCGCGACGACCGCGCTCGCTTGATCATCGGCGAGATCGATCGGCGCGACGAACACGAGCCCGCCCGCGACGACCGGCGAGCCCGCGCCGAGGTGCCCGCCGACGGAGGCGACCCACCGCGGCGCGAGGTGATCGCCGAGCGGCGCCGCGCGCGCGCCGTCGCGGCCCGGGCCGCCGCCGAGCTGCGGCCAGTCGCCGTCGATCGCGGGCATCTTCTGCGCGCACGCCTCGACGAGGAAATCGCGCTTCGATCGGCCCGCGCGCAACGTCAGCTCGTGGACGCCGCGCCCGATCGCGGGCAGCTCGCCGGTCCAGTCCCAGCCGCCCGCGAAGGCGAGCTCGCTCCAGGCCCCGCCGTCGATCGACGCGCGCACCGGCTCGAGGTCCGGACCGCCCGCGAGCGCGGCGATCACGCGCAGCGGTCGATCGGCCGCGGCGCACTGTCCGGGCGCCGGACCGACGAGCGAGACGATCGGCCGCTCGGTGGTCGTGTAGTGACGCACGCGGACCTCGGCTCTTCCGGTCACCTGCGGATCGATCTCGATCACGCGATAGCCCGCGGGCGTCTGATCCATGCCGCCCATCAGCCACGGCTCGGTGTCCATCTCCAGGAACCCGCGATGCACGACGCGGTTCACGTGCCAGTGCCCGTCGACGACGAGCTCGACGCCCATCGCGCCCAACACCTCGGCCAGCTCGAACTCGGGCGGCCCGTGCGTCACCGCGATCACGCGCTGATCGCGATCGGTGGTCGCGAGGTCGGCCTGCGCGAACCGCACGAGCTCCGCGACCGGTCGCATCGAGTCGAGCACGATCACGTGCACGCCGCCGTGATCGAAGCTGTAGAGATCGGGCCCGAAGCGCGCGCGCCAGGTCTCGCCGGCGTCGTACGAGTCGTGGTTGCCCATCGCGGGCACGAGCGGCGAGCGCACGACGTCGAACGCGAGCGCGAGCTTGTCCGCTTCGTCGCGCTCGCTGTTCTGGGTCAGATCGCCCGCGATGATCACGAACGCCGGCGGCACCAGGCCACCGGTCGCCTGCTCGACGACGTTGGCGATCGCGGCCTCGCCGCCGGTCGGCTCGCCGCCGCGCTGGATGTGCGCGTCCGCGGCGACGACGAACCGCCACGGGCCGCGCTCGAGCGGCGCGCGCCGGAGCCCGAGCGAGACCGTCACGCCCGCGCTCGGCACGATCATCCACGGCCCGGGCACCGCGTAGCCGTCGAACGCGCGCGCCCACACGACCGAGCCCGCCCACGTGTCGATCCTGCCCTTTCCGGAAGCGTCGACGAGCTGCTCGCCCGTCTCGGTGCCGATCACCGCGTACGGCACGCCGGGCTCGCCGTCCTCGCGCCGCCCATCGCCGTTCTCGTCGACGTACACCTGCACGTCGACGGTGACGGCCACGGTTGCGGCGAGCGTCAGCACTCCGCCCAGTTGGGCCCGATCCCGACGTCGACCTCGAGCGGGACCGCGAGCTCGTACACGTGCTCCATCTCTTCCTTCACGATCGCGCCGAGCTGCTCCGCGCGATCGGCCGCGACCTCGAAGACGAGCTCGTCGTGCACGGTCAGGAGCAGCGAGGCGTCGAGCTGCTCGCGCGCGATCCGCGCGTGGGTCTTCAGCATCGCGAGCTTGATCAGATCCGCGCCCGCGCCCTGCATCGGCGTGTTCTGCGCGATGCGCTCGGCCTGGCGCCGCGCCATCGGGCTCTTCGAGCGCAGATCCGGAATCGGTCGCCAGCGCCCGAGCAGCGTGCGCGAGCCGCCGCGCGTGCGCGCCTCGGCGACCAGGCCGTCCATGAAGTTCCGCACCGTCGGGAACCGCTCGAAGTACTTCTGCGAGTACTCGCTCGCCTCCTTGCGCGGGATGTCGAGCGCGCGCGCGAGCCCGAAATCCGACTGGCCGTAGGCGAGGCCGTAGTTGACCGCCTTCGCGACCCGCCGTTGCAAGGCCGTGACCTCTTCGCGCGCGACGCCGAAGACCTCGGCGGCGGTCTGCGTGTGGACGTCGATGCGATCGCGGAACGCGGCGCCCAAGACCGGATCGCCGGAGAGATGCGCCAGGATGCGCAGCTCGATCTGCGAGTAGTCCGCCGCGACGATCAGCTTGCCGGGCGCCGCGATGAAGCCGCGCCGGATCGCGCGGCCCATCTCGGTCTTGATCGGGATGTTCTGCAGGTTCGGATCCTGCGACGAGATGCGGCCGGTCGCCGCGACGACCTGGTTGAACGTCGTGTGCAGGCGCCCCGTCTTCGGGTTGACCAGCGGCGGCAGGGCCTCGAGGTACGTGCCGCGCAGCTTCACGAGCTCGCGCTGCTCGAGGATCGGCTTGATCGCGGGGTGATCGTCGATCAGCGACTCGAGGACCTCGTGATCGACCGAGTAGCCGGTCTTGGTCTTCTTCATCTTCTCCGACGACAGCCCGAGCTTGTCGAAGAGCAGCGCGCCGAGCTGCTTCGGCGAGCCGAGGTTGATCTCCTCGCCGATCGCGCCCCAGACCTGTTGCTCGAGCGCGGCGATGGTCGCGCCGACCTCGCTGTTGAGCTTCCGGAAGTGCGCCGCATCGATCGTGATGCCGGTGCGCTCGACGAGGACGAGCAGCTCGGCGATCGGCAATTCGATCTCCCGGTACAAGCGATCCAGGCCGCTGCGCGCCAAGAGCCGCCCCTGCTCCGCCGAGGCGGCGAGCGCCGCGCCCGCGACGCGGCCGTCCCACGCCGTCGCGCGCTCGACCTCGATCGGCTCCATCGACTTCGCCTTGCCGAGCACGTCGCCGCGCGGCTCGAGCACGACGTGCGCCGCCGCCGAGATGACCTCGCCCGACGGCTCCGCGTCCTTGGTCGCATCGATCAGGAACGCGGCGATCATCGTATCCTCGACGATGCCGTTCAGCGTCCCGAGCACGCGCGTGGCGGTCTTGCCGTCGTGCACGATCTTCTTGATCGACGCATCGGCGAAGACCGCGTAGAGCGGCGCGAGCGCGGCGTCGTCGAGCCGCGGCGCGCCGATGTAGACGTGCGCGATCGGCACGTACACCGCGCGCCCCGGCACCGCGCACGCGACGCCGACGACGTGCGCGCGATCCGGCCGCTGGTTGTCGGTCTCGACGATCACGCTCATCCGCCCGGCCGCGCGCGCCGCCTCGGCGAAGCTCGCGATCGACGCGGCGTCGGCCGCCAGCTCCGGCACGATCGAGGACACGGTGGTCTCCGCGACCGGAAGATCCTCGATCACCTCCACGACGGGAGGAACCGTCGTCTCGAGCTTGTCGATCAAGAGCTGGAACTCGAGCTCCTTGAACAGCGCGTGCAGCGCGTCGGTGTCCCACGGCCGCGCGCGCAGCTCGTCCAGCTCCCGCGGCAGCGGCACGTCGCGTTGCAGCTCGACGAGCTTCCGCGACAACCTGACACGCTCGATCGTCTCGGGATCGCCGAACGGCTGCTTCACCTTCAAGCGCGGCACGACCGGGTTCTCCGCGATCAGCCGCTCGATCGATCCGTACGTCTGCAGCAAGGTCGCGGCGGTCTTCTCGCCGACGCCGGGCATGCCGGGGATGTTGTCGCTGGTGTCGCCGATCAGCGCCAGGAAGTCGGCGACCTGCTCCGGCGGCACGCCGTACTTCGCGATCACCGCCTCGCGCGTGTACGTCTTCTGGTGCAGGGCATCGATCATCGAGACGCCGTCGCCGACCAGCTGGGTGAGATCTTTGTCCGCGCTGTAGATCACCGCCTCCCAGTTGCGCTCCCGCGCTTTTTTCACCAGGGTCGCAATCACGTCGTCGGCCTCGACGCCGGGGACGGCGAGCACCGGCCAGCGGAAGCCCTCGACGATCGGGCGGAAGTACTCCATCTGGACCTGCAGGTCCTCGGGCGGCGCGCCGCGGTTCGCCTTGTACTCGGGAAAAATCTCGCTGCGAAAATTTTTCCGCCCGGTGTCGAACACGACCACCATGCGCTCCGGTCGCACGTCCTCGTGCAAGCGCATGAGCATGCGCGCGAAGACGTACAACGCGCCGGTCGGCATGCCGTCGGAGCGCGACAGGCGGACCTCCTTCTTCTCACCGCGCGACGAGTTCATCAGCCCGTAGTGGGCGCGGAACACGTAGCCGTGGCCGTCGAGGATGTAGATCCGCTCCATCGCGACGCGAACCCTACTACATCTGATACTGTGCTTCGCATGTTGGGCAAGCGGGCTCTCTTGCGGGGCGTCGTGGCGCTGGCGTGCGTTGGCGCGTGTGGGAAGTCATCGAAGGAAGGCGGTGGCGCCGCGAGCGCGAAGGCGACCACGCCCGAGGCCGAGGGCCCGCAGCGCGGCGGTCACATCAAGCTGCCGTCGAACGAGCCGCGCTACACGAACCCGATCATCGAGACGCGCTTCGACGTCGCCGCGGGCCTGATCTTCGAGGGCCTGGTCGGCGTCGATGCCAAGTACGATCCGGTCAAGCGGCTCGCCGAGTCGTGGACGATCTCCGACGACGGCAAGGTGATCACCTTCAAGCTGCGCCAGGGCGCGGTCTGGCAGGACGGCGAGAAGATCACGTCGAAGGACGTCGCGTTCACCTTCGACGCCGTGCGCCGCACGACCGCGTCGACGGTGTGGAAGGGCTACATGGCCCCGGTCGCGAACATCGAGACGCCGGATCCGCAGACGGTCGTCGTCACGTACACCGAGCCGTACGCGCCCGCGCTGATCACGTGGACGATGCCGATCCTGCCGGAGCACGTCTACAAGGGCGATCTGCTGCAGTCGCCGGGCAACACCGCGCCGATCGGCTCGGGCCCGTTCAAGCTGGTCCGCTGGGAGCCGGGCAAGCGCATGCTGCTCGAGGCGAACGACAAGTGGTGGTACGGGCGCGCGAACGTCGACTCGATCGAGCTGGTGTTCGGCATCAGCGACGCCGAGATGCTCGACGCGCTCCGCCGCGGTCAGATCGACTGGGCGCCGATCCGCAACGTCGACGACTGGAACAGCGCGCAGGCCGGCGACTTCCGCGCCGACTACGAAGAGTCGGACGTGCTCGAGTCGGTGATCCGGCTGATCGCGTGGAACACGCAGAAGGCGCCGCTCGACGACAAGCGCGTGCGCCAGGCGCTCACGCTCGCGATGAACCGCCCGCGCGTGATCGACGACGTGCTGCTCGGCCAGGCCCAAGGGCTGTCGGGTCCGTTCTTCCCGACGATGTTCGGCGCCGATCCGTCGATCGCGCCGTGGCCGTTCGATCTCGACAAGGCGAAGAAGATGCTCGCCGAGGTCACCAAGGGCAAGCGGCTGCCGCTCGACATCATCGCGATCGAGTCGCAGCGCGGGCCGATCGCCGATCAGACGTTCGCGATCTTCAAGCACGACATGGAGACGATCGGCGTCGATCTCAAGCTCGAGCTCCTGCCCTCGCGCGAGTACTTCGATCGGCTCGCCAAGCGCGACTACGACGGCGACTACTTCGGCTGGCTGCCCGACATCCCCGATCCCGATCCGTACGCGCTCCTCCACTCGTCGCAGATCGGCGTCGGCCCGAACTACGCGGCGTACGCCAACAACGACGTCGACAAGCTCCTCGATCAGGCGCGCGCGACGACCAAGAAGGACGATCGCAAGGCGCTCTACGCGAAGATCCACGCGACCGTCGCCGACGAGCTGCCGTACACGCCGCTCTACGCGCCGTTCGGCCACTACGCGTGGAGCCGCCGGCTGCGCGGCGTGAACCCGCGCGATCTCGGCCCGACGATGCTCTTCCCCGGCGTCGCGCGCTGGTGGGTCACGCAGAAGGCGTCGAGCCCAGGTTCGTGACGAGGTCGCGGACGCGCGGGATCGCCTCGATCGTCCACGCGCCGTACCAGAACAGATCCTTGCCGCTCGTGCGCACGACGCGCAGGCCGCGCGCCTCGATCGCCGCGGCTTCGTCGTCGCGCCACGTGTACGGCTCGTCGGGCAGGAGCACGACGTCGGGCGCCCGCGCGACCAGCTCGTCGAGCGTGATGCGCGGGTAGCGGACGTCGCGGCCCACCGACTCCACGGCCGTCATCTTCCCGAGATCGGCGGCGAGCGGATAGAGGCGGAGCCGCTCGCCGAACGCGTTGTCGGCGCCGCCGCAGGCGAGCACGTCGGAGCCGAAGGTGTCGGCGTTCATCGTCATCAGCGGCTCGTTCCAGATCAAGGTCGCCACCTTGATCCGCGCCGGCCACGGCTCGCGCAGGAGCGTGTAGCCGTGCTTGATCAGCTCGGCGACCGCGCGCTCGCGCTCGACCCGCAGCATGCGCGCGAGCCGCGCGAGGTGCGCGACGCCGTCGGCGGCGCGGCGCGGCATCGACACGAACATCGGGATGCGCGACTCCGCGAGCTTCTCGAGCGACGGCCGCGCGTTCTCTTCTTGGTTGGCGATGATCAGATCCGGCTCGAGCGCGAGCACGCGATCGACGTCGACGTCCTTGGTGCCGCCGATCTCGGGCGCGCCGAGCGCGTCGTGGCAGAAGCGCGTGCGGCCGACGACGCGCGCCTCGGCGCCGAGCGCGACGAGCGAGCACGTGTCGCTCGGCACCAGCGAGACGATCCGCATCGGCTCGCGGCCCAACACGACGTCACGGCCGAGGTCGTCCTTCAAGCGGAGCGCGGGCACGCATGGTATCTATCACGCGGTGGCGGACAACGACGTCAAGCAGATGGACGGCTCGCAGCTCGCCGAGGCCGCCGGTGATCCCGAGCGACAGGCGCGCCTCCAGGCGGCGATCGAGAAGCTGACGCCCGAAGAGGCGATCAAGGTGCTCGACATCCTCGAGCGCGAGATGAAGAAGCGCTCGATCCAGCTCTACGGGTATATCGCGTCAGGCATCGTACTGATCGTCGGGATGTTGGGCGTGCTCGTGTACTGGGGCAGTGTGCCCGAAGGCACCCCAGTAGCGTGGACCATCCCGATTCCGTTCCTTTTCGTGGCGATCATCCTGTGGACGTTCGGGCGCTGGTCGAATCGCGCGTGAGTACGTGTATCGTCGAGGCATGCGCCTCGCTTGGCTCGCGATCCTCGCCGCCGCGTGCGGCTCGAAGCAGAACGGCGACACGATCGACGCGCCGGTGATCGACGGCGCCGTCGGTCAGCCCGACGCGCAGGTCGGCCCCGACGCCAAGCCGCTGCCCGATGCGCAGGTCGCGACCTGCACGCCGAAGAGCGGCACCAAGATCACGACGCAGACGATCGCGCAGGGTCTGTCGTCGCCGGTGTGGATCACGTCGCCGCCCGGCGACGCGCGCCTGTTCGTGCTCGAGCAGACCGGGCGCATCCGCATCATCGACGGCAACGGCCTGGTCGCGACGCCGTTCCTCGATCTCACGAGCGACATGGGCGGTCCGGTCAACGACACCGGCAACGAGCAAGGCCTGCTCGGCCTCGCGTTCCATCCGCAGTACGCGCAGAACGGGAAGTTCTACGTGCAGTACACGCGCGCCGACAACGCCGCCGTGCTCGCCGAGTACAAGGTCACCGCGGATCCGAACGTCGCGGACAAGAACAGCGCGCGCGTCGTGCTGGTCGTGCCGCACCCGAGCCAGTCGAACCACAACAGCGGGACGATCATGTTCGGGCCCGATCACATGCTGTGGTTCTCGACCGGCGACGGCGGCAGCGGCGGCGACCCGCCGAACAACGCGCAGCAGACCTCGCACCTGCTCGGCAAGATGCTCCGCATCGACGTCGACACGCGCACCGGCTCGAAGGAGTACGGCATCCCGAACGACAACCCGTTCGCGAATTCGGCCGACGGCGCCGACGATCCGCGCCCCGAGGTGTGGTCGTACGGCTGGCGCAATCCGTATCGCTGGGACTTCGACAGCAACGGCGATCAGATCGTCGCCGACGTCGGCCAGAACCTGTACGAAGAGGTCGACGTGATCCCGGCGGGCACGCCCGGCGGCAAGAACTACGGCTGGCACGTCGTCGAGGGCACGCACTGCTACAACCCGTCGAGCGGTTGCGACACGAGCGGCAAGGAGCTGCCGCAGATCGAGAAGAACCACACGCCCGACGGCTGGTGCGCGATCATCGGCGGCTCGGTCTACCGCGGCTCGTGCTTCCCCGATCTCGTCGGCACGTACCTGTACACGGACAACTGCCTGCACCAGCTGTGGACGTTCGATCCCAAGAACCCCGCCGCGACCGACAAGAACGCCGCGCCCGCCGCGTTCCCGAACGGGCCGACCTCGATCCACACCGACGCGATCGGCGAGCTGTACGTGACTGCGCGCGACGGGACCGTCCGGCATATCATCGCCGGGCCCTAGTGATGCTCGACGCTCCCCGTTCGCGCCGCCTGGCGCTCCCCAACGGCCTCACGTATCACGTGCTCGAGTGGGGCGCGGCGTCGTCGATCGACACGACCGTGCTGCTCGTCCACGGCTTCCTCGATCTCGCGTGGACGTGGGACGAGGTCGCGGCGCGGCTCGCGTCGCGCTTCCACGTGATCGCGCCCGATCTGCGCGGGCACGGCGACAGCGATTGGATCGGGCCCGGCGGCTACTACCACTTCTTCGACTACGTCGCGGATCTCGATCACGTCGCGTCGCGGCTCGCGCGTTCGAAGCTGTGCGTGGTCGGGCACTCGATGGGCGGCAGCGTCGCTTCGTACTGGGTCGGCACGCGCCCGGCGCGCGTCGATCGGCTCGCGCTGATCGAAGGCCTCGGCCCGCCCGAGATCTCCGCGCCGGTTCCGGATCGCACCGCGCGCTGGATCGACGCGTGGACCGAGGCGCGCCTGAAGTCGCCGCGCGTGATGGCGTCGCTCGACGAAGCGGCCGCGCGCCTGCGCAAGAACGATCCGCTGCTGTCCGCGGCTTCCGCGCTCGATCTCGTCTCGCACGGCACCGTGCGCGTGCCCGGCGGCTTCGCGTGGAAGCACGATCCGCTGCACCTCACCGCCGGGCCGTACCTCTATCGCCGCGACGTCGCCGAGCAGTTCTGGTCGCGCATCCCCTGCCCGACCCTGTGCGTCGACGGCGCCGACTCGCGCCTGCGCGTCCCCGACGCGGAGGCCGCGGCGCGCATGGCCTTCATCAAGGACTGTCGCCGCGAGGTCGTCGCCGGCGCGGGCCACGCCGTGCAGCGCCACCAGCCCGCGGTGCTCGCCTCGCTCTTGGACGCCTTCCTGTGACCCGCAAGCAGCTCATCGCGATCGCGGTCCTCGTCCTGCTCGCGGCGCTCGCCGCGTTCCTGCTGCTCCGCTCGCGCTCGAACTGTCGCCGCGACGCGCACGACCTCGCGGTCTGGGCCGAGTCGCTGCGCGCCGACAGCTCGTCGATCTACATGGACAAGCGCGCCGCGCCGCACCTCGACGACGCGCCCGCCTTCGACGCGCCGATGATCTCCAACGTGATCGAGGTCCACCGCGATCGCGTCGCCTTCGCCGATCCCGCGCACGACCGCGATCACCGCGTGCTGCTCGAGATCGACGCCGACGTCGCGCTCGCCGACGTCGCGCCCCAGCTCGATCGCGCGCTCGCCGACGGCCTCACCGAGGCGTACGTCGTGGTCGTGCGCAAATCGAAATCTGCCGAGCCGCCCCGCTCGTCGGTCTCTGCTCAGCTCGACGAGATTCGCGCATCTTCCGACCCGTCGTCGAAGGCCTCGCGCTTCGCCGAGATCTTCTCGAAGGCGATCGACAAGTGCCCCGCCTTCAAGCGAGAGGCGTCGCGCGTCTCCGCCGCCGCCGACGACAGGTCGCGCTGGTACGTCGCGCAGCTCGAGCCCTCGCTCGTCGACTGCGGCTGCGACGTCGACCTCGACGATCTCCGCACGCTGACCTTCGGCCTCTTCGGCTCCTACGACGGCCTCGTCACCACCGCCTTCCCGATCACGCTCGATCCCGCCGGCGCACCGATGCACGCCGCGACCTGGGGCGACCTCGTCCCCGCGCTCTACAAGGCCCGCGGCACCCGCGTCCACATCACGCCGTGACCGCCGCACTCGATACCCTCGCCGCGCGCTTCGTATCGACATCTCGATAATATCGATTTCTCGATAATATCGATTTCTCGATACGGTTTCGCGTCGACACCCATCGCCGGTCGGCAGCGCGATCAGAAGCAACAGGATTTTGTTGAAGTGACGACTAGGCCGGCAGTGCGACGCGGAAGGTCGAGCCCTTGCCGACGTCGCTGTCGAGCGTGATCGTGCCGCCGAGGAGATCGACCAAGCGCTTGACGAGCGCGAGGCCGAGGCCGACGCCGCCGTAGCCTTTCTCGTCGCCGGCGTCGATCTGCTTGAAGGCTTCGAAGATCTCGGCGTGGCGCTCGGGCGCGATGCCGATGCCGGTGTCCTCGACCTCGAGCACGGCGCCGTCCGATGATCGCGAGGCGCGCACGACGACGCGGCCGCCTTCGGGCGTGAACTTGGCGGCGTTGGCGACCAGGTTGACCAGCACGTGCGCGAGCAGGCGGCGGTCGGTCGCGATCGTCCCGGCGTCGGAGGCCTCGACGACGAGCGCGAGCTTCTTGGTGCCGAGCATCCACGTCACGGACGCGGCGACCTGCTCGACCAGATCGGCGAGCGGCACCGCCGCGCGCGCGACCTCGAGCTTGCCGATCTCGGCGCGCGTCATCGCGAGCAGGTCGTCGACCAGCCCGAGCAGCGACTGCGCGCTGCGCTTGATCGACGCGCACGCGTCCTTCTGCTTGTCGCTGACCGGCCCGTAGATGCCCGACGCGATCAGATCCGAGAGGCCCTGCACGCCGTGGATCGGCGTGCGCAGCTCGTGCGTGATCGACGCGAGGAACTGGCTGCGCGCCTTCTGCGCCTCGATCAGCGCGTCCTCCTTCGCGCGCAGGAGCCGGAGGATCGACGACGTGAAGAACGTCGGCACGCCGATCACGAACGCGGCGTAGACGATCGCGACCACCGCGTAGCGCGGCCCGATCGATCCGCTCGGATCGACGGGCACCGGTTGATCCGGCATCACGCCGGTCGCCATCAGGATCGTCATCGCCGCGAAGCACACGAGCACCTGCGCGCAGATGAGCAGCGTGACGCCGAGGTTGGTGAGCAGCGCGACGACGCTGATCTCGATGACGTACACCGGCAGGAGCGGGCTGCGCGGCCCGCCGGTGAAGTAGATCGCGCCCGTCATCAAGACGACGTCGGCGGCGGTGTTGAGCCCGTTCCACTCGAGCACGCCGCGGTTGGTCCTGAGCGACCACCACGCGAGCGTGTTGGTCACGAGCTTCACGCCGACGAGCAGCGGGAACGCCCACGTGAACGGCACCAGCTCGAACCCGACGCCGAGCGCGGCGAGCGCGCCGAACGCGAGCACGATCGCGAACCCCGAGGCGATCCCGAACCGGAGCTTGGGCCGGTTCGCCTCGTGCGCCATCTCCGCGACGAACGGCGGGTACACGCGCCGATGGTACGCCTACGCTTCGTGGAGGAGATCGCGGACTCGCTGCAACAGATCCGCGAGATCGAACGGCTTGGTCAGGTAACCGTCCGCGCGCAGCGAGTCGTGCGAGTAGCGATTGGCGTGCTCGCGATCGGTGTAGACCGCGCTCATGAGGAGGATCGGCAGCTGCGCGCCCTCGGGCGAGCGCTTGATCTCCCAGCACACCTCGAAGCCGTTCTTCCGCGGCAGCTGCACGTCGACCAACATCAGGTCGGGGCGATCGGCCTTGAACCGCTCGATGCCCTCGGTGCCTGACGACGCGACGCTGGTCGCGTAGTCGTTCGCGGACAGGAAGTCGGAGAGGATCTGCGCGTTGATCGGGTCGTCTTCGACAACGAGGATCTTCTTCACGACGGATCCACGATACATCCGCGCGGCCGCGACGCGACGCTTCATTCGAACTTGCTCGAAGCCACCGGTGAGCCTGCCCACAAGCGCTCCCGGCGTCCCGCGACGGGTGGTCCGGCCGCACGGAGGAGCTGCTCCCACCCCGCGAGGTCGTCCTTGCCGGCTTCTTCCGCGTCGAGGCCCGCCGACGCCGCGATCTCGTCGGCGATCGCGCCGGGGTCGCGGTCGTCCTCGGGCGACGGCCGCGCCGCGCCGCTCGCGCGATCGACGATCAAGCGCGAGCCCCACGGCGCGGTCAGGCTCTGGTGCAGGAGCGTCGTGATCTCGGGGGCGATCGCGGAGTCCTGCGTCCACGGGCACGCGTGCGTGTAGACGATCTGGCCGGGCCGGCGATCGATCAGGCGCTCGAGCTCGCGCGCGCCGACGCCGCCGAGATCGTAGGCGACGACCAGCCCCGGCGCGGGCACGCCGACCGCGGGCCACGGCGCGACCGGCACGCCGATCACGCGCGACGCGGCCTCGGCGAGGATCTCGTGATCGCGCCCGGGCGGCGCGTAGACGCACGGGACCTCGAGCTCCCACGCGGTCAAGGCCGCGCGCAGTCGATCGAGCCCGGTCTTCACGCGCGCGATCGAGTCCTGCAGCCACGCGTAGCGTCCGCGCATCGGCTCCTCGAAGCCGTACGGCGACAGGTGCGCGAGCAGGCCGCCGGTCAAGACGTAGTGCCAGCCGCGCAGATCGGTTCGATCGAGCCGCGCGATCCCCGCGACGCGATCCGCGCGCTCGAGGAAGCCGGTGATCCGCGCGGTCATCACGCGCTCGGTGTCGTCGTCGCCGGCGAGGGACGCCGCCTGCGCGCGCGTGGTCGCGAGATCGCCGGCCATCGCCGCGTTGTACGCGAGCAGGTAGCGGCACAAGAAGCTCGACTGGATCAGGTGCGGGTGCGCCTCGAGCAGCTTCTGCGCGTCGGCGTACAAGAGGCAGCGCTCGAGCGCCGCGCTCAATTCGGTGACGACATCCTCGCTGCCGGGCACGACCTCGAGGCAGCGCGCGAGCACGGTCGCCGCGACCGCGGGCAGCCCCGCGTCGATCAGCGCGTAGCCGGCGTCGTAGAGCGCGTCGGGATCCTGGGTGTCGGTCGACGCGCGCGCGACCGCGTCGGCGAGCGTGCGATCGCCGAGCGCGGCCAAGATGCGCGCGAACAGCGCGAGCGCTTCGCCGAGCTTGGGCGCGGGCAGCGGCGGCGCGACCGGGTACCACAGGTGCCAGCGGAAGCGCTGGAAGGCGGCCTCGGCGCCCGCGCCTTCGCCGTCGAGCGCCGCTTCGGCGGCGCGGCGATCGGCGTCGTAGTCGCGGGGCTCGCTCATCTTCAGAGCCGCGCGAGCCGCGCGGTCTCGCTCCACAGCGCGGCGCGGGTCGCGTCGTCGCGCGCGGCCGGCGCGGGATCCGCTTGCATGCCCTCGGCGTAGTACGCGCCCGACGACGCCATCGGCGGATCCGACAGCGCGAGATCGATCGCGGTGCGCGCGCCTTCCTCGGGCTTCACGCCCGGCACCGGACCGAAGCCCTGGCGCAGGAGCTTGGTCGCGACGACGCCGGGGTGCACCGCGTACGCGAGCAGCGCGTCGGGGCCGTGCTTCTCCGCGAGCGACAGCGCGAACATCACGTTGGCGAGCTTCGACTGCGCGTACGCGGCGTAGCCCGAGTACGCCTTCTCGAGGGTGAGATCGTCGAGATGGATGCGGCCGCGCGTGTGCGCGACCGACGTCATCACGATCACGCGGCCGGGCGCCGCGGCGACGAGCATCGGCTCGAGCAGCTGCTCGAGCAGCACGTGGCCGACGTGGTTGACCGCGAGCGTCAGCTCGATGCCGTCGCCGGTGATCACGCGCTCGGCGGCGAAGATGCCCGCGTTCAAGACCAGCACGTCGAGGCGCTGCGTCTTCTCCTTGATCTGCGCGACGCCCTTCTTGATCGACTCGATCGATCCGAGATCGAACGACACGCCGTCGAGCTCGGCGCCCGGGGCCTCTTCCTGCAGATCCGCGATCGCCGCGTCGACCTTCGGCCGCGATCGTCCGTGCACCAGCACGCGCGCCCCGCCCTTGCCGAGCCCGAGCGCGATCTGCTTGCCGATCCCGTCCGTCGATCCGGTGACGAGCATCACCCGCCGCGATTCGCTCATGCGGCGACGATACTACGGGTGTCGGAGCGGCGGCACGCGCTCGCGCGGCGCCAGATGACGGAGCGACGCGACCGCGGTCGGATCCGGCGTCACGCCGGTCCATGCCGCGAGCTTGGCGTACGCGGCATCGCGATCGGCGGCGCCGAGCTCGTGCAGCTGCGCGCCGTGCGTCTGCTCGGGGACGATCGCCTCCAGCGCGTCCTGCGCACCGCCGGGATCGAACTTGCCGCCGGTCCACGGATCCCAGCCGCCGTACACCCAGATCATGTGCGACGAGCTCGCCTTCACCCACGCGGCGACGTCGTTCATCGCGGCGCCGCCGTCGTACGCGGGGACGCTGACGCCGACCGGGTTCGCGCCGCTGTAGTCGGCGTCGGTGTACATCTTCAAGCCCGTGAGGTACGTGTCGATCGTGCCGGGATAGCCGAGCTGCCACGCGGCCTGGTAGTCGTACGCCTCGAAGCGCGCGAGGTTGGCGTCGTCGGAGGAGTAGACCGGCGAGACGCCGTAGCCCCAGATGCCGCCGCCGTTCGGCGTGCCCTCGAGCAGGGCCCACAGCGCGTCGGTCGAGTCGGTCGTCTGCGGCAGGTACGCGCAGTAGTCCTTGCCGTAGTACTGCCAGAACGACCAGTACAGGCTCGTCACCGCGCCCTCGACCGCGGGGCCGATCGCGACCCGCGTGTACTGCACCGAGCTCGGGTTCTGGTTCATCTCGGTGGTCGCGCGCTGGATCAACTCGGTGCGCCGGTTCTTCAAGAGCTCGGCGGCGAGCGCCTTCAGCTGATCGCGGCACGGCTGGGTGCCGATCGTGTCGTTGACCCAGGTGTCGTAGGCGTTGTCGGGCGCGCCGAACGAGATCGGCGCGACGTACGCGACCGTGCCGGCGACGTCGTCGGGATAGAAGCGCCGGTGATAGATCGAGGTCATCCCGCCCTTCGACGCGCCGGTCGTGATCCACTTGCCGCCGAAGATCGGCGCGAACGTGGTGACGACCGCGTGTTGATCGGCGGCGGCCTGCTGGATCGTGAGCTTCGTCCAATCGGCCGGGCTCGGGCGCGAGTCGCCGAAGAAGCGGTGCTCCATCACGAGCTGGTTGCCGTGCAGGAGCAGCGCGAGCTCGCTCGGGTAGTCGCCTTGGTAGTTCCAGTAGCCGGTGCTGAACAGGACGAGCGGCGCGTCGAGCGCCTGGTCGTTCGCGATCAGCGTGAGGTGCTGCGTGAAGTGCGCGCCGCCGGGCGCGTCGTGATCGACCGGTTGATCGATCGTGAGCGCGAAGTAGCGATAGCCGGCGGGCGCGCGGTTGGGCACGAGCTCGTCGGCGGTGACGCCGGGCAGCGCGCGCAGACGCACGAGCAGATCGCGCGTGTCCGCGTCGGGCTGCGCATCGGGCGCGCCGCTCGACGACGGTCCGCCACATGCGATCAACAGCGCGCCGAGCAGCGCCAACCTCATCGCGAAAGTCTAGGGGAGGCGCGGCGCGAGGTCGAGCGCGAGGTCACGGTGCTCTTTCGCACGGACGGTCAGCTCGGTGTAGCGGCTGAAGTAGTCGTCATGACGCAGCTCGAGCCGGTGCGTACCCTCGCGGATCGCGATCCCGCCGCGCAGCGCGCCGATCGTGCCGATGTAGCGCCCGTCGACCCACAACGACGCATCGGGCACCGTCGACGTGATCTTCACGATCGCGTCCTCCGGCGACGGCGCGTTGGGGTTCACCGGCTGCCTCGCACCGCAGGATCCGAGCGCCCAAAGCCCAAAGCCCAAGGTCCAAAGCCCCTTCTTCACGGCGTCACTTCCACGATGCCGTCGTCGGTCGCCGCGCGCCCCGAGAATCCCTCGGTCGCGCGCACGGCCGCGGCGATGCGCTCCGGCTTCTGCTTGGTCGTGACGGCGAGCACGACCTCTCCTGCGGCGACGCGCGACATCGTGATCCGGTCGACACCGGAGGTCTGCGCGAGTTGCGCGGTCACCGACTTGATCGGGCTCCAGGTCGTGAGGCCCTTGAAGCGGACGAACACCGTGCCGGCGGTCGCGACGAGCGGCGGCGGCGGCGGCGCGGTCGGCGTCGCGCCCAGCT
This sequence comes from Kofleriaceae bacterium, assembly GCA_035493675.1. GTDB lineage: Bacteria > Myxococcota_A > Polyangia > Haliangiales > Haliangiaceae > JAIOQA01. The sequence goes on from DATJIA010000148.1 coordinate 27,627, forward strand.
CGGTCGACGCCGCGGGCAGCGCCGCGTCGACGGCGAGCTTCGCCGCGCTCGCGGCCGCGCGCGCGATCGCGCCGGCGTCTTCGCTCGCGTACGCGCCGGCGCGCGCCGACGCCTCGCCGAGCACGCGATCGCCGGCGAGGATCCGCGCGTGCGCGATCGCGCTCGCCGCCTCGGTGCGCGCGCCGCGGATCGCGCCCGCGCCCTCGATCGTCACGCCGACGATCACGACCGTGCCCGCCTTCACGTCGCCGGCCAGCGCGCGCGCCGAGTCGTCGTCGAGCGGCAGGTCGCCGCCCGGGTGCGCCGCCGGCCCGCTCCTGGGCGCCGCGACGATCGACATGCCCGCGCCGCGCAGCGCGCCCGCGATGCCCTCGAGGCCCGCGACGCTCTCCGCCGCGCTCGCGCCGTAGTTCGCGCTGACCCCGCTCGGCGACGCGACCCGCAACAAGATGACCGCCTTCGGGCCGCCGCTCGGCGGTGACGTCGTCACCACCTGCTTCACCGGCACGCCGAGCTCCGTCAGCTTCGCGCGCACGCGATCGCGATCGACCTTCACCGCCGCGCTCACGTGCAGCTGATCGCCCTGGTTCTCCTCGGTCGTCACCTTGAACGACGCGACGTACAACCGCGCCCTCGCGACGATCACGCGATCGAGATCGCCGCGAAACGACGTGAGGTCGGCGGGCGCGACCAGATCGCCGAGCGCGCCGTTGACCGCCGCCGCGAACGCGACGTCGAGCGCGCGCGTGCGTGCATCGGTCAGCGCCGCCGCCGCGTTGCCGTCGGTCTCGTAGGTCGCGACGTCGTCCGCACGGGCAACGCCGGCCAAGAGCATCAAGACGATCAGCACGCGCTTCATGACTTCGCACCTATCACCACGACGACCCGCGCGCCACTCGCGGGCGCCGTCCCGTCGATCTCCACGCTCTTGCCGGCGAGCTTGGTCGCCTTGACGTGCAGGCCGTCGGCGGGCGCCTTGTCGACGAACAAGGTCGGCCCGGTCCACCCGCCGATCGCGAGCCCGACCTGCGGCTTGAGCTTCAGGTGCGTCGCGTCGACGATCACGGTCTGCGCGGGCGGATCGTGCGACGGCGCCGCGTCGCGCGCGCCGCTCATCGCGACCCGCACCGCCTCGATCGGGATGCGCAGCTCGAGCGTCACCGATCCGTCGGTGCCGAGATCCATCGTCGCGATCACCGCGCGGTCGATCACGCGCGCGATCGCGTCGTCCTTCAGATCGTGCACGCCGGGCAGCGCCTTGGCCGACGCGGTGAGCACGGCCTTCGCCGCGTCGATCGCGCGGACCTTCGCCGCGTCGCGCGCGACCGCCGGCGCGGGCGCGTGCCGATCGGCCGGCCCGACGCCGCGCGCGGTGATCGTGCCTTCGCTCCAGTCGACGGTCGCGCCCTTGATCGTCTGCGTGACCGCGCCGCCCATCAAGGCGACGATCGCGAGCGCGTGGCCGATCATGTCGCGAGTATAACGCTCACTCCCACTCGATCGTTCCCGGCGGCTTCGACGTGACGTCGTAGACGACGCGATTCACGCCGCGCACCTCGTTCACGATGCGCGACGACATCCGCGCGAGCAGGTCGTACGGCAGCTGTACCCAATCCGCGGTCATGCCGTCCTTCGAGTACACGGCGCGGATCGCGAGCGCCTCCTCGTAGGTGCGCGCGTCGCCCATCACGCCGACCGAGCGCACGGGGAGCAGCACGCCGAACGACTGCCAGATGCTCTCGTAGAGCCCGGCCGCGCGGATCTCTTCCTCGATGATCGCGTCGGCGCCGCGCAGGACATCGAGGCGCTCGCGCGTCAGATCGCCGAGGCACCGCACCGCGAGGCCCGGGCCGGGGAACGGCTGGCGCGTCAGCATGTGCTTCGGCAAGCCGAGCTCGGCGCCGAGCGCGCGGACCTCGTCCTTGAACAGCTCGCGCAGCGGCTCGACGAGCGCGAGGTTCATGCGCTCGGGCAGGCCGCCGACGTTGTGGTGGCTCTTGATCACCGCGCTCGGCCCGCCGCGGACCGAGACGCTCTCGATGACGTCCGGATAGAGCGTGCCCTGCGCGAGGAAGCGCGCGCCGGCGATCGACTTCGCCTCGTGCTCGAAGACGTTGATGAACTCGGCGCCGATGATCTTGCGCTTCTTCTCGGGGTCGGTGACGCCCGCGAGCGCGCCGAGGAAGCGATCGACCGAGTCGATCACGCGCAGATCGACGCGGAAGTGATCGCGGAAGACCTGGGCGACGTAGTCGCGCTCGCCGCGGCGCAACAGGCCGTTGTCGACGAAGATGCACGTGAGCCGATCGCCGATCGCCTTGTGGATGATCGCCGCCGCGACGCTCGAGTCGACGCCGCCCGACAGCCCACAGATCACGCGGCCGTCGGCGCCGACCTGCGCGCGGATCGTCGCGACCTGCTCGTCGACGAACGACGCCATCGACCAGTCGCCCTTGCACTTGCAGACGCGGAACAGGAAGTCGCCGAGGATCTCGGCGCCGCGCGGCGTGTGCGCGACCTCGGGATGGAACTGCACGCAGTGGATGCCGCGCGCCGCGTCCGCGAAGCCGGCGAACGGGCAGTTGTCCGACTCCGCGGTGTGCACGAAGCCGGCGGGCAGCGCCTCGACGTGATCGCCGTGCGACATCCAGACGGCGAGCTCGTCGCCGAGCTCGATGCCCTCGAACACGCTCGCGCGCAGCTTCGTGCGCACGGTCGCGCGGCCGTACTCGCGGCGCTCGGCGCCGACGACCTTGCCGCCGAGCAGCTTCGCGGTGAGCTGCGCGCCGTAGCAGATGCCGAGCACCGGCACGCCGAGCGCGTAGACCTCCGGCGACACCGTCGGCGCGCCCGGCTCGTAGCACGACATCGGCCCGCCCGAGAGCACGATGCCCGCGGGCTTCATCGCGCGGATCTTGTCCAGGGGCAGCGAGAACGGATGGATCTCCGAGTAGACCGCTTGCTCGCGGATCCGGCGCGCGATGAGCTGCGTGTACTGCGAACCGAAATCCAGGATGAGGATCGTCTCGTGCTGCCGCATGCGCTGTGGGACTCCCGATGGGGGGTGCGGGGGGAGCACCGGCTCCCCCCGAATCTGTGTCGCAGGGGTCTCTTCGGACGGCTGCGCGATTACTCGAGCCGGTAGTTCGGAGCCTCTTTCGTAATAATCACGTCGTGGACGTGGGATTCGCGGAGACCTTGGGCGCTGATCTTCACGAAGCGCGCCTTGGTGCGCAGATCATCGATCGTCGCGCAGCCGAGGTACCCCATCGACGAGCGTAGGCCGCCGACGAGCTGATAGAGCGACTCGCGCAGCGGACCCTTGTACGGGACGCGGCCCTCGATGCCCTCGGGCACGAGCTTCTGCGGCGCCTCGACGTCGGCCTGGAAGTAGCGGTCCTTCGAGCCTTCCTTCATCGCGCCGATCGAGCCCATGCCGCGATAGCTCTTATAGCTGCGGCCCTGGTACAGGATGATCTCGCCGGGCGCCTCGTCGGTGCCGGCGAAGAGCGATCCGATCATCACGGTGTTCGCGCCGGCGGCGATCGCCTTCGAGACGTCGCCCGAATACTTCACGCCGCCGTCGGCGATGATGGGCACGCCGACCGACTTCGCCGCCGCGACGCTGTCCTGGATCGCGGTCAGCTGCGGGACGCCGACGCCCGCGACGATGCGCGTCGTGCAGATCGATCCGGGCCCGACGCCGACCTTCACGGCATCGGCGCCGGCCTCGACCAGCGCGAGCGTCGCCGCGCCGGTCGCGACGTTGCCGGCGATCAGCTGCAGCTTCGGGAAGTTCTTGCGGGTATCGCGGACCGCTTCGATCACGCCGCGCGAGTGGCCGTGCGCGGTGTCGATGCAGATGACGTCGGCGCCGGCGGCGATCAGCGCGTCGATGCGCGCCTCGCGCTCCTTGCCGACACCGACCGCGGCGCCGACGCGCAGGCGACCGAGCTCGTCCTTGCACGCGGTCGGGTGCGCCTCGGCCTGCTCGATGTCCTTGATCGTGATCAGGCCCTTCAGGCGGCCGTCCTGATCGATCACGAGGAGCTTCTCGATCCGGTGCTTGTGGAGCAGCTCCTTCGACTGATCGATCGTGACGTTCTCCTTCACGGAGACCGGGTTCTTGGTCATCACCTCGCTGACCTTCAAGGTCAGCCGGCGCTCGAACCGCACGTCGCGCTTGGTCAGGATCCCGAGCGGGCGGCGATCGCCGTCGACGACCGGGAGGCCGCTGATGCCGTACTGGCGCATCAGCGCGAGCGCGTCCTCGAGCCGACGATCGGGAGAGATCGTGACGGGATCGACGACGATGCCCGACTCGGCCTTCTTCACGCGCGTGATCTCGCGCGCTTGATCCTCGATCGAGAGGTTCTTGTGGACGAAGCCGATGCCGCCTTCGCGCGCCATGCGGATCGCGGTCGCGCTCTCGGTGACGGTGTCCATCGCCGAGCTGACGAGCGGGATGCGGAGCGCGATCGCGTTGGTGAGCTTCGTCGAGACGTCGACGTCCTTCGGAATCACCTCGCTATACGCGGGGACGAGCAGGACGTCGTCGAAGGTCAGGGCCTCGCGAAGTTGGTCCTCGAGCATCGTGTCCTCCGGGGCTGCCGGTGAAGGGCGCACTCTACGGGGCGAGTCTGACCATGACAAGCCCGAGGCTGCAGCCCCCAAGAGATCGGTGGGGTGGGAGCAGTCCGCGCTGGTGGGGGACCTCCGCCCCACCCGCCCCCGGGGTGGGGTGTGCACGAATTGCGCAAGATCGTTGGAGCTTGCGCGCGAACCCAGGTGGCACGGGCCTTGATGTTACAGCGCGATGGAGGCCGCCATGAGATCGCTCGCTCGCATCTGTGCCGTCATCGGAAGCCTGGGCCTGGTGGCCTGCGTAGGGACCGTCGGAGGGACGACCCAGAACGGGAACCCGGACGCGCCGCCGGTCTCGAACCCCGATGCGCCGCCCGCCGCGACGATCAACGTCACCGGCTCGACGATGGACTACTTCGGCGCGGTCGCGCTGCCGGCCGTCGCGTACGAGACCGACGGCATGACGCCCGCGAAGACCGGCACCAGCGGCAGCGACGGCGCGTTCGCGATCGCCGATGTCCCGCCGGCCTCCTCCTTCTATGTGTCGCTCAGCGCGGGCGCGAACTACCGGCCCACGCGCAACGATTACATCAGCGTCACCGATACGTCGGTGATGGCGAACCTGTACGCGGTGTCGAAGGTCGACACCCAGCGGCAGTACGCGACGCTCGGGCTCACGATGACGCCGGGCACGTCGATGCTGGTCGCCGACCTGCGCAAGAACAACGGCACGCCGCTCGAGGGCGTGCCGCTCGCGGACATCTCGCTCGTCGACGACAAGGGCGCGCCGGTGCCCGGCATCAAGGGACCGTACTTCTTCGGCCCGAACGGCGACGTCGTGTCGAACGCGGTGCTCGCGGTGTCGACCGCGCAGAACGGCAAGGCGCGCATGGCGTACCTCGACGTGCCGCCGGGCGCGTGGGTCTTGAACGTGAAGTACCTCGGCGGCGCGAACAACGATCAGCCGATGACGATGGTCGTGCCGTCGATGTCGTCCGCCGACGGCGTGACGCTGGTGTCGACCGGACATCAAGGCGGCACCGGCGGCGGCACCGGCACGACGCTCACCTTCACGAAGGACGTCTACCCGCTGCTCCAGCGCGCCGCGCTCGGCGGCCAGGGCTGCGCGAACTGCCACAACGGCACCGCGCTCGCCGGCGGCCTCGCGTACGACGGCCCCGCCGCCGACGTGTACACGAAGGTGATGGGCACCGCGGGCGTGGTCGATCTGACGACGCCGGCGAAGTCGATGCTGCTGTCGATGCCGCTCTACGAGGTGCCGCCCGACCTGCACCCGAACGCGACCTGGCTGACGATGCAGGATCCGGCGTACCTGACGATCATGAGCTGGATCATGCAGGGCGCGAAGCAGTAGCGACTACGCCGCCGCGGCGGCGCCGAGGATCGCCGCGGCCGCCGCCATCGTCACGATCAGCAAGGTATCGAGCACGCGCCCGTAGCTCTGCAGGCGCGCGCGCAGCGGCGCGCGGTTCGGGTGCGAGATCGTCGGCATGCCGGCGCGCCCGATCGCGCGCACGAGCGCGTCGAAGCGATCCCAGTCGCGCGCCGACAGGAACCACGAGCCGCGCTTGGAGACGAGGCCGACGCCGTCGTCGAAGACGTCGGCGCGGACCAGCCGCGCGCGCCCCATGCGGAAGCCGGCCCACGCCCAGCCCCAGCGCACGCCGTCGGGATCGATCGCGACGCGCGCGCGCCGCACCGCGAGCCCGACGCTGGTGAACGCGACGCACGTGAGCGCGAGCACGGCGAAGGTCGCCTGGTGCGCGTGGCGGTGGCGGATCAGCGCGAAGGTGAGCGCGCCGGCGACCAGCGAGACGCGGAACGCGAGCTGCGCGAGCCGGCGGGGACCGGGCCGCGAGCCGAACTCGCCGAGCGGACGGCCGCCGAGCCCGAGCCCTGGAGGCGCGTCGATCGCGGTCACGGCGCGAGCGCCTCGCGCAGGCGATCGACGACGTGCGCGATTCGATCCGGATCGGTGAGCTTGGGCGTGACGTAGAAGACGTCGGCGACCTTCTCGCCCTCGGTCGAGATCTTCGAGAGCAGGATGTCGAGGCCGAGATCGGCGAGCGTCTGCGTGATGTCGTGCAGGACGCCGACGCGATCGCGCGTGAAGATCTCGACGATCGAGGCCGCCGCGTGCTCGTCACCGACGACGCGGATCTCGGTCGGCACGCCCGGCGTCTTGCGCGGCGGCAGGCCCGAGCTCGAGCGGCGCTTCGCGATCAAGGCGCGCACGTCGGCGGGCTCGGGCGCCTGCTGCGCGAACAGCTCGCGCAGATCGGCGGCGAGCTTGGCCCAGCGCGGATCGTTCTCCGCGATCGCCTCGCCGACCAGATCGCGCACGAAGAACAGATCGAGCGCGAGGCCCGGCTCCGCGTGACCGACGACCGCGCCGAGCACGTCGACGCGATTCGCGGTGAGCGCGCCGGCGATCGCCGCGAGCGCGCCGTGGACGTCGGGCGCGACCACCGCGACCTCGGACACGCCGCGCAGCGGGAAGTGCGAGACCGCGACGTCGACGCGCGAGCCGCTCGCGCGCTGCGCGAGCGCGAGCCGCACGTGGCGCGACGCCTGGCGCGGCGTGAGCTGGCCGAAGAAGCGCTGATCGATCCCTTCGATGAAGGTGGCGACGTCGGGGGCCGGGAGATCTTCGAGCGCGCCGATCACCTTCGCGCGCGCGTGCGCGCGGGCGTCCGCGGCCGCCGCGGCCTCGCCGCCGCGCAGGTGATCGCGCGTGCGCTGGTACAGCTCGCGCAGCAGCTCCGACTTCCACGCGGTCAGGTTGTCGGGGTTGGTCATCGCGGTGTCGACCAGCGTCAGGAGATAGAGCGACGTGAGCTGCTCCTCGTCTTCGATCTTCTGCGCGAAGCGCGTGATCACCTCGGCGTCGCCGAGATCGCGGCGCTGCGAGAGGTGCGACATCGTCAGGTGCTGGCGCACGAGCATCTCGGCGAGGTCGACGTCTTCCTGCGCGAAGCCGAGCCGCCGCGCGATCGCGCCCGCGATCACCGCGCCCTTCTCGGCGTGGCCCTTGCCGAGCGGCTTGCCGACGTCGTGGAGGAGCGTCGCGAGGAAGAGCGGCGCGTGACGCCGCACGGTCTTGAAGGCCTCGGTCGCCGCCGGATGCTCGTTGGCGAGCTCGCCGCGCGCGATCTGCTTGAGCATCGCGACCGCGTAGAGCTGGTGCTGATCGACCGTGTACACGTGATAGAGGTCGTGCTGCACGCGGCAGGTCGTCGGCGCCCACTCGGGCATGACCGCGGCGAGGATGCCGAGCTGGTGCATGACCTCGAGCGCCGACGGCTGCGCCTTGTCGCGGACGTCGACCAGCGCGTCGGTGAAGCACGCGAGCGCGCGGTCGTCGCTCGACAAAGCCGCGCCGGTGGCCGCGACCTGCTCCGCGATCAGCTCGCGCGTGTGGCCGTAGACGGGGAGCCCGCGCTCGACGGCGACGCGGAAGATGCGCAGCATCTCGGCGGGGCGCAGCTGGAAGACTTTCGGATCGGTCGCCGCGACCTCGCCGTTGAACGTGAGGAAGCTGGCGTCGATCTTCGCGATGCGCGGGCGCCGGCGCTCGGGCACGCGCGCGCTCTCGAGCAGGCGCTCGCTGACCTGCAGCGCGCCGCGCGCGTGCAGGTAGTACGTGCGCATCAGCGCCTCGACCGCGGGCGCGACCGCGGGGCGGATGTCGCCGGGCGCGAGCTTGGCGTCGGGGTACAAGGTCGGCGCGATCGCCTCCTGGATCTCGAACGTGAGCTGATCGACGCGCCGTCCCGCGACCAGCTGCACCCACGCGCGGATGCGCAGGAGGAAGTCGCGCGCGCCGTGCAGGACGATCGCCTGCCGCCGCGTGAGGTGCCCCATCGCGACCAGCGATTCGATCAGCCGATGCGGCGACGGATCGGCGAGCGGCTCGCCGGTCGCGTGCGGGCCGGCCGAGCCCGGCGGGTTCCAGCGCGCGGCGGCGGCCCAGAGCGCCGTCTGCAGATCGCGGAGCGCCCCCTGCCCTTGCTTCAGGTTCGGCTCGAGCAGGTACAGCGAGTCGCCGAAGCGATCGTGCCGGCGGCGCTTCTCGTCGGCGAGCGAGCGCACGAAGTCGTTGGCGTTGCCGCCGGGCGCGATCGTCGCGCGGGTCGCGCGCACGAGCTGCTCGGTCAGCGCGAGGTCGCCGGCGAGGTGGCGGGTGTCGAGGAGCGCGGTCGCGGTCGCGAGATCGTCTTTCGCGAGCCTCGCCGTGGCCCGAGGCTCGCGGACCGCGTGCCCGACGGAGACGCGCGCGTCCCACAGCGGATAGAGCAGCCGATCGGCCGCGGCCTTCGCGTGCTTCTCGTCGCGGCCGCCGCCGTGCAGGAGGATGAAGTCGATGTCCGAGTACGGCGCGAGCTCGCGGCGCGCCCAGCCGCCGGTCGCGACCAGCGCGAGCGGCACGCCGGCGCCTTCGACCGCCGCGCGCCAGCGCGACGCGATCGCGCGATCGTAGACGTCGGAGAGCGCGGTGCAGACGTCCGCGCCCGAAGCGCCGTGCGCGAGCGCGGCCCGCATCTGCGCGCGGGCGTCGTCGAGCGCCGCGCGCAACGCGGCCGACGCTTCAGCAGACCGCGGATCGGGCGCAGGAGCAGCCACGTGCGCAGCCTAGCACCCGCGTGTATCGCGGAGGTTTCCTAGCTCTTCACGAACAGGACGCTGCCGTTGTCGGCGGCTTCGCTCGCCGCCTTGAACAGGACCTTCCACAGGCCGCGCAGCTGATCGTCCTTGAACTTGAGCGAGCCGGAGGACTCGTACTCGTCCTCCTCTTCTTCCTCTTCCTCGTCGCCGTCCTCGTCCTCGTCTTCGTCGTCGGGCTCTTCGTCTTCGTCGTCGTCCTCGGCGAGGAGCTCTTCCTTCATCTCCTCGAGCACGTGGACCAGCTGCGGCGCCGACGCCACCTTGTAGCCGCCCGCCTTCACGACGCCGTCGAACTCCGCGGGCACGTAGATGTCGGCCGAGGCCTCGTGCGCGTCGAGGCGATCGAGGAAGTCGGCGACGATGTCCGAGTCCAGATCGCGGGCGACGATCACGGTGTCGTGATCGTTGTCCTCGAGCGTGACGTCGTGCTTGCGCAGGGCCTTGCGGATGGCCTGCACCTCTTCGTCTTCGAGGTGCTGACCTAGCGAACCGAGCTCGACCGTCGCCATAGCTGGGCGATCTAACCAGGCGCACGCCGCGCGTCAAGCATGTGACGGTTAGAGATCGTAGAGCACGTCGCACGCGGCGCGCGCGAGGCCGCCGGCTGGGACCGTCACCTTGGCGCGCAACCAGCCGTCTTCGAGGTCGAGCTTCGGCTTCGCGTTCAGGACGCGGTGACGGCGCACGGGGCGCAGCTCCTCCTCGATCCAGACGTCACGCGCATGGTCCGACAGGTTCGACACCGACCACGCGAGGTGCTCGCGCAGGCCGTGCTCGTCGCCGGACTGGTAGGTCTTGATCCGCAGTCCTCGCAGGTCGGGATCGATCCACATGGCCATCTTGGTGGTGGCGCCGCCCTTCTCGAGGATGCCCGGGATCACGCGCGCGGGCGCGCCCTTGACCGAGACGCCGACCAGCGCGGTGCCGATCGGCAGCTGCGCGTCGAGGACGAGCCAGGTTCGGACGTCGCCGTCCGATTGCTGGCGCCAGTACGCGTCGGTCTCCGATTCACCGGGCTGCACGAGCGCGCCGCGGTAGACGCTGATCAGGTGGGCGGGGACCTCGCGCGGCTCGCTCCACACGGTGACCTGCTCGCCCAGCCCGGCGGCGCCGGTCCACACGCGCTCGGGCGGATCCTCCGCGCCCGGAAGGCCGCGCCACAGGTTGATCTGCGCGTCCCCGGTCCAGCCGGGCGCGTCGATCTGGAAGCCGGTGCGGACGGTCGCCTTGCCGGCGCCGCTGTCGTCGACGTCGACGTCGAGGCGATGGATCGCGTGCCACGACACGTCGCCGGTCACGTACGCGACGCGCACGAGGTGCTTGCCGGGCGCGCCGCGCACCTTGCAGCGCACCAGCCCGCTGCCGCTGCCCGCGACCCGCAGGCTCTCGATGCGCTCGCCGAGCACGCGCACGACGCGGCCGTTGTCCTCGAGCCAGAGCCCGCCGTCGTCGGCCGACTTCACGGTGCCGCGCGCGGTGCCGCCGCCGACCGTGCGCGCCTCGACCGTGCGGCCGACCAGCGCGCGCGGATCGGCGAGCGACGCCGCGAGCGCCGGCGCGCGCGTGCACTGGACGATCGCGAGCGCGTCGGGGCCGGCGGGCTCGCCGAGCGGCTCGACGACGAGCGAATCGAGGTTCGCCGAGCGCGGCACGTCGGGCAGCTCGAGCTCGCCGCCCGCCGCCAGCTCGATGAAGCGCCGATCGTCGACGTAGCCGATCGCGTCCTCGGAGAGGCCGGTCGTCGGCGTCGGATCACCGGTGCGATCGCGGATCGTCTGCAGCGCGGCCTTGACGTCCGGATCCTGCGCGTCGGCCGACATGTAGATCGAGACGCTGCGGCCCGGCGGCGCGGTCGGCACCGGCGCGCGCGGATGCGCGCAGCCGATCAGCACGATCAACCATGCCGCGCGCATCGATCCCAGGCGGCGCTCGGGGAGCTCCCCCGCTCCTGAGCCTGCCGAAGGGTCGCGCGGGGCGCTTCGCGCCCGGGCGCTCGGCTCGGCCTTCGGCCTCGGCGCTGCCCCTCTTCGCGCCGCCATCACTCCTCCGTGGCCACCGTATCGGCCGCGAGGCGCGCCGCTTCCTTCGGCGTGATCGCGCCGGTGATCACCGCGGCGAGGCCGGACAGGACCGGCGTGCGCACGCCGAGCTTCGCCGCGAGCCGGACCGCCGCGACCGCGGCGCGCGCGCCTTCGGGCCAGTCGCGCTCGGGCTTCCTGCCGCCGAGCAGGCTCTTGCCGAACGCGTACTCGCGATGATTCTCCGCCGCGCGCACCATCAGGTTGCCGAGCCCGGCGAGGCCGTGGAAGCTGCGCGTCTCGCCGCCCGCCGCGCAGCCGAGCCGCGACGCCTCCGCGAGCCCGCGCGTCACGAGCACCGCGCGCGGGCCCGGGCCGACCGAGAGCGCGTCGGCGAGCCCGACCGCGATCGCGAGCGCGCCCGAGAACGCCGCCGCCAGCTCGACGCCGATCACGTCGTGCGAGGTGTACACGCGCAACGCCGGCGGCGCGTTCAACAGGCGGCGCGCCTCGGTGATCACCTCGTCGAACCGCGACGCGATCACCATCGACGAGAACTGGCCGCTCGCGAGATCGGCGGGGATCGCGGGGCCGGCGAGCGCGCCGAGGCGCAAGGCCGGCGTCGCCTCCGCCAGGATCTCGGTGACGCGCTGGTCCTCGCTGAGCGCGCCGACCGCGTGGATCAAGATGTGCGCGCCGTCGACGACCTGGCCGATCTCCCGCGCGCGCGTGCGCGCGTCGGTCGACGCGACCGCGAGCACGATCGTCCGCGCCTCGCTCGCGAGCCGGCGCGGATCGGTCGTCGCGATCACGCTCGCCGGCAGCTCCGCCTCGGGCAGGCGCGGCGATCGCCGGGTCGACTCGATCGCCGAGACGACCTGCGGATCGCGCGACCACAGGACGACGCGACGCCCGGTGCGCGCGACGACCGCCGCCAACGCCGAGCCGAACGAGCCCGCGCCGACGATGCCGAGCGTCTCGGCGCGGCTCACGCGCGCATCTCCACGCGAACCGGCGGGATGTGCATCGTGCGGTTCTGGTAGTAGTACAAGAGCTTCACGTCGCCGACCGCGAGCTGATCGCCGTGGCGCGTGACGACCGGGCGCGTGTGATAGGTCGCGAGCGCCGACGCCGCGTCGTCGACGATCGCCGCGCTGCTCTCGGCGGCGACCTGCGCGTGCAAGCGCCCGTACGCGGGATCGTTCGCGATGCGGCGGCGCAGCTCGTCGACCGCGATCACGATCTCCTGCGCGGGCGCGACCAAGAGCGAGCCGGGCGCGCGCAGGAGCCGATAGACGTCGCGCGTGCCCGCCGCCTGACACGCGCGATCGAACATCGCACGCGCGAGCAGGTGCGTCGCGTGGAAGACCGTCTCGCGCGGGTACACGCGCACGAGCTTCTGGCCGAGCAGCTTCGTGTACTCGGCGTCGCGCTGATCGTCGTCGGTCACCGCGCCGTCGGCGCCGCGCACGTAGCTCGCCGGATCGACCAGGCGCCCGGTGCGATCGATCGAGTCGCCGTGATCGGTGACGTCGTTGCCGAAGACGTCGAGCGGACGGCCGAAGCGGATCACGCACGCGCCCGAGTGCGCCAAGATCTTGCGCGCGAACTCGAGCAGGCGCCCGACGCGCGAGAACTCGTCGTCGGTGATGATGAAGCGGTTCTTGCCGGTCTCCGCCAGGTAGTCGGCGATCAAGGTCTCGGCCTCCAAGACCAACCGGTAGTTGATCGTCGCGGGCACGATGTAGATGCGCCGCTGCGGCGAGCCCGCGCGCACGTTGTTCTTGTACGCGGTGACGGTCGTGCCGAGCAGGCCGAGCTTGAGATGGTTCTCGACGACGTTCGAGCGGCAGCGCGTGCCGCCGGGGAAGAACAGCGAGTGATAGCCGTGCTCGAGCAGCACGGTCGAGTACTCCTTCAGGACGTCCTTGTAGAGCTCGAAGCGCAGCCGTCGATCGACGCGATACGCGCCGAGGTTGCGCATGAAGAACGAGATGAACGGGTTGGTGAAGAGGTTCTTGCCCGCGCCGTAGGTCACCGGCGGCAGGTGCGCGAGCATGAGCGCGAACCCGATCACGACCGAGTCCATGTTCGACGAGTGCGTCGGCGTGACGACCAGCGTGCCGCGCTCCGCGCACGCGTGCGCGATGTCGAGCTCGCCCTCGACCGAGATGCGCTCGTCCATGTTGCGCAGGGCGTCGAGGCCCGAGCGCAGGCCGCGCACCGGCGACATCAAGAAGCCGAGCCCCGCCGGCAGGACGCCGGTCGCGAAGCGATACACGCGCGGATCGAAGTTGCCCACGACGTCCCGCCCGTAATGACGCACGAGCGCGATCAATTCATCGCGCTTCTCTTCTTCGCTCATCTGCAGGAGTCGGCCGGCGAGATCGCGCCAGCGATCGAGCTCCTTCTGCTTGCGCCCGCCCGACGCCTCGAGGCGCCGGATCTCGCTGTAACAGACGTCGTTCAAGACGTACTCGAGCGAGTGATCGCCGCCGCGCGCGGCCTGCGCGAGCAAGCGCCCGACGACGCGGCGCTCCACTTCCGCGAGGATGCGATCGCGATCTTCGTTGAAGCGTTCGAGCCGACCCTCCGACTCCGCGACCGGGCGGTCCGCCGACATGGCCATTCCATAACATGCCCGTCACCGGAATCCGGAGACTCGGCCTTCTGCTGCGCGAGATCGGCCTTTTCACCCTTGCCTCGCACCGCGTGCTATGGTCCTACTCAGTCGGACGGCGCGCTCCAGGTGTGTGGAGCCGGCGTCGAATGGGTCGCTCGGGCGGCCCTCTCGTGGTCCTGGTGCTTCGGCCCCGGACCGCTTGAGAGGTGGCTCTGGCAAGGAAGACGAGATGTCCACGACGAAACGGAAGGCGCCGGCCAAGAAGGCGGCGGCCAAAGCCAGTGACAAGACGTCCGCGAAGGCGGCGCCGAAGAAGACGGCGCGCAAGGCCGCGGAGCCGGCGCCGGTCGAGGAACCCAAGCGCGCCGCGAAGAAGCAGCCTGCTGCGAAGAAGGTTGCCACCGCGACATCCCTTGGTACGACGCAGCTCGCGCTGCCCCTCGAGAAGGCGCGCGCGATCACGCGCGACGGCATGCGCGGCGACGTCGCCGAGCTGCTCGACGTCGGACGCCGCGTCCTCCACATCAAGGACTATCGCGCCGGCCAGGCCGAAGCGATCTCGCACATCCTCGACGAAGAAGACGTGCTCGCGGTCATGCCGACCGGCTCGGGCAAGTCGCTCCTCTACCAGCTCCCTTCGATCGTCCTCCCCGGTCTCACCGTCGTCGTCTCGCCGCTGATCGCGCTGATCAAGGATCAGATCGACAAGATGCAGGCGAAGGGCGTCGCCGTCGCGCGCATCGACTCGACGCTCACGACCAAGCAGCGGCGCGAGATGGACGCGCTCGTCCACGCGCCCGGCGGCAAGCTCCTGCTGACGACGCCGGAGCGCATGGCGGATCCCGAGTTCCGCGTGTTCCTGCGCGACGCGTCCGGCAAGGTCGGCGTGTCGCGCTTCGTCGTCGACGAAGCGCACTGCGTGTCGCAATGGGGCCACGACTTCCGCCCCGCGTACCTGTCGCTGCGCAAGGCGATCGAGGACGTCGGCAATCCGCCGGTGCTCGCGACCACCGCGACCGCGCCGCCGCACGTGCGCGAGGACATCCTCCACCAGCTCGGCATCGAGGACGCGGCCGTCGTCACGACGACGTTCGATCGCCCCAACCTGCACTACGAAGTGATCGTCTTCGCCGACGAAGACGAGAAGATGAAGACGCTCGTCACGCTGCTGAAGAAGCTGCCGAAGCCGGGCATCGTCTACTGCGCGACGGTCAAGAAGGTCGAAGAGCTCCACGAAGCGCTGACGCGCTGGAGCATCCCGGTCGCGAAGTACCACGGCCGGATGAACAAGAACGATCGCGACTCCGAGCAAGAGCGCTTCATGGCGTCGAAGGACCTCGTGATGGTCGCGACCAACGCGTTCGGGCTCGGCGTCGACAAGCCGGACATCCGCAACGTCTTGCACTATCACATGCCCGGATCGCTCGAGTCGTACGCGCAGGAAGCGGGACGCGGCGGTCGCGACGGCAAGCCGACGCGGTGCGTGCTCCTGTTCTCGCCCGACGACGTCGCGATCCAGGAGTACTTCCTCTCCGGCACCTATCCGACGCGGCGCCAGGTCCGCGCGGTGTACGAGGCGCTGCAGGCGTTCCGCGACTCGAAGGGCGCCGACGACGCCGATCCGACGGTCGCGAACATCGCGATGAGCTCGGGCGTCGGCCAGCAGCGCACGCGCACGGTCTTGAACCTGCTCAAGGACGAGCGGTTCGTGACCGAGCACGAGGGCGGCTTGTACGAGATCGCGGATCCGCCGCCCGACGACCTCGAGCTCAACGAGCGCGCGAAGCAGTACGAAGCGCGCCGCATCATGGACCGCCAGCGCTTGGACGCGCTGCTCGGTTACGTGAAGGCGCCGGGCTGCCGCAACCAGGTCATCCTGGCGTACCTCGGCGAGAAGGAGCCGCCGCGCTGCGGTCGCTGCGACAACTGCCTGCGGTCGCGCGCGGAGGCGGAGGCCGCGGCGGCGCAAGCGGGCCGGCTCGGCTTGTCGGTCACGCAGCTGCTCGACGCGGAAGGATCGATCGAGCCGGCGTCCAAGCCGCGCAAGATCGTCCGCACGCGCACCGTGCGCATCGATCAACCGGCACCGGCGGCGACGCCCGGCAATGGAGTGGTCGCCGCGCCGATGCCGGCGCAGCCGACCGCGCCCGCGCGCCCGTCGGTGATGGTGCGCTCGAAGCCAAGCGCGCCTGCGCCGACGCCCGCGGCTCCTCCGCCGCCGACGGCTCCGACCGTCGCCGTGCGTCGCAAGGCGGTCGCGCCGCCGCCGCCGCCCGAGCCGGAGGAGCTCGAGGACGACGACGACGACGATCTCGAGGACGAAGAGGACAACGCGACCGCGAAGCGCGCGAAGGCGCCCGCGCCGGCACCCGCCGGTGACCAGGTCGAAGAAGGCGACGAAGAAGGCGAGTTCGAGGACGACGACGGCGAAGAAGGCGAGTTCGAGGACGACGGCGAAGAAGGCGAGTTCGAGGACGACGACGAAGACGGCGAGTTCGAGGACGACGACGAAGAAGGCGACGAGGACGACGAAGAAGGCGAAGAAGGCGAAGAAGGCGAAGAAGGCGAAGAGTACGAGGTCATCGAGAAGACCGCGGCGGAGCTCGCCGAAGAAGGCATCGAGACCGACGGCGAGATCACGGTGCTCGCGCGCAAGCGCGTGCCGAAGGTCCCCAAGCCGAAGACGCCGCGGCCGTCGCTCGAGAAGCCGAAGTCGGCGTCGGAGGCGCGCCGCCGCAGGCGCCGCCGGCGACGCAAGCGTCGCGCGATGCTGCCGCCGAAGAGCGCGTTCGTCACGCCGGTCCTGTCGACGGCGGCGCCGATGCCGGAGGCGCAGCCGATCGTGCGCAGCGGCCGTCCTGCGCCGGGTGGCCCGGTGATCGAGTACGTGCGCGGTCCGATGCGGATCAACTCCGCGCCGGTCGCCTCCGCGACGCCGAACGATCCGGGCCTCGGCAAGCGCAAGAAGCGCCATCGTCCGGGTCCGCGCTTCGGCGGCGGCGGCGGCGGCTTCGATCGCCCGCGCGACGGCGCGATGGTGCAGCAAGGCGGCGCGCCGCGTCCGCCGCCGGGTCCGAACGATCCGAACAACGCGGGGCCGTTCGACGGCAAGCGACGCCGTCGCCGCAGGCGTCGCAAGCGCGGCGGACCGGGCATGCCGATGCAGGGCGCCGACGGCGCGGTCTCGTTCTTCTCGCCGACCGGCGGCGGCGGCAGCGGCGGAAACGGCGGACCTCCGCCGCAACGC
Source organism: Kofleriaceae bacterium (assembly GCA_035493675.1). GTDB lineage: Bacteria > Myxococcota_A > Polyangia > Haliangiales > Haliangiaceae > JAIOQA01. Next base: position 44,785 of record DATJIA010000148.1, read on the forward strand.
CCACCGCAGCAGCAAGGCGGGCAACAAGAGCCACAGCAACCGCGCTACGTCCTCGGCCCCGACGGGCAGCCGGTCCTCGGCCCCGACGGCCAACCGATCCGCAAGCGTCGTCGCCGTCGGCGTCGCGGGCGCGGCGGTCGCGGTCCGCGTCCGTGGCAGCCGGGCATGCAAGGCGCGCCCAACGACAACGGATCGAACGGCGGCAACGGCAACGGCAACGGCGAGCGTCACGAGCGCGCGTTGCCCGCGCCGAGCGGTCCCGGCGAGATGCGGAGCGATCCGCCCTCGCGTCCGCGGGGATCCACCGGCGACGACAACGCGTAGCCCCGTTCATCTCCGTCGGGTAGAGTTGATCCATGCTCGACTGGATCGGCTCGCTGCGCATCCGATCGCGCAGCACGACGCGCGTCGAGCTGTGCCTGTCGCGCGCGACCGCGTTCGCGGGCTGGATCCTCCTCGGCGGCGGCGCGCTCGCCGCGCTCGCGCTGTGGAGGTTCTCGCTCGTGTTCGCCGCGGTGCCCGGCTTGGTCGCGATCTTCGGCCTCGTGCTCGCGACCTTGCGCCGCGAGCTCGTCGTCGATCGCAACGACGGCCTGCTCCGCGTCGAGCAGCGCGTCTTCGGCCTCGCCTCGCGCGCCGCGATCCCGCTGTTCCACCTGCGCGCGGTCGTGATCGCCGCGCGCGCCGAGCCCGATCACGCCTCGCTCGCGCCGCGCTTCATCGCGTACCTCGATCGCCGCGTCGGCGGTCAGATCCACCTCGACGAATCGCGCCGCTGCGCCTCGCTGATTCCGCTCGCGAAGGCGATCGCCGAGGTCGCCGAGCTCCGCCTCGTCTACGACGCCACCGCGCGCGCCGCCGTTAGATAGCGAGTTGGTGTACGTTCGGCGTCCGTGCGCGCCGCCTACGCATTCGCCGTTGCGACCCTCGCGTCCGCTTGCTCGAGCGACTCGAAGTCCGCGCCCGCGCAAGCGTCGGGTCCGCCGCCGCCGATGATCGGCGTGTATCCGGAGAAGTTCGTGTGCGACTCGGTCGCGCCGCCCGACGCGCTCGCGCAGGCGCTCGGCGGCACGCCGCGCGTCGTCGACAGCGCGATCCAGACGCCGCAGGGCGTCGCCCGCCCGTGCAACTACCTCGTCGACGGCGCCGCCGGCCCCGAGGCGTGGACCTTCGACATCGACTGCCGCCCCGGCTACGACGTGACCGCGGGCAAGCTCTTCGATCAGTACACGCGCGGCTCGCAGGATCTCGTCGATCAGTACAACGCGGTCGTCGACGCCGGGCACATGGATCTCGTCGACGGCGGCCCGCCGATCAAGGCGCCCGAGAACGCGCGCGACGTCCAGGTCGGCAAGCGCGCGCTCGATCACCACGGCCAAGGCCTGCTCTTCATCGACGACGACGCGCCCTGCTACGTGCGCGTGATCGGCCCCGACGGCGCGAAGCGCCTCGCGCTCGCGCAGCTCGTCGCGAAGAACCTCACGCCGGCCACCGCGCCGATGACGCCGCACGCGGCGCCATGAAGAAGATCGCGATCGCGATCGCGGTCCTCTCCTCGGTGGCGTCCGCCGAGACCGCGCCGCCGAGCCTGCACGTCGAGAAGTACACGATGCCGTCGGGGCTCGAGGTCATCCTCGCGCCCGATCCGACGGTGACGAGCGTGATCGTCGACGTCTGGTACCGCGTCGGGTCGAAGGACGAGCTCGCGGGCAAGACCGGCTTCGCGCACCTCTTCGAGCACCTGATGTTCGAGGGCTCGAAGCACGCGCCGTCGGGCGCGTTCGATCACCTGCTCGAGGCCGCCGGCGGCTGGAACAACGCGACCACCGATCAAGATCGGACCGAGTACACCGAGCAGGTGCCGTCGAACCAGCTCGCGCTCGCGCTCTGGCTCGAGGCGGATCGCATGGCGACGCTCGGCGAGGCGATGGATCGGTCCGCGGTCGACAACCAGCGCGACGTCGTCAAGAACGAGCGCCGCCAGAGCTACGAGAACGCGCCCTACGGCATGCCCGAGCTGCTCCTGCCCGCCGCGCTGTGGCCCGCGGGGCACGGCATGGCGCACCCGGTGATCGGCTCGATGGAGGATCTCACCGCGGCGTCGCTCGACGACGTGCTCGCGTTCTGGCGCGCGTACTACCTGCCGTCGAACGCGACGATCGTGATCGCGGGCGGCTTCGATCCGAAAGACGCGCGCGTGATGATGGACCGCTACTTCGGCGCGATGAAGGCCGCGCCGCGGCCGGCGACGCGCACGCTCGACGCGCCGGTCGCGCCGTTGGATCACGCGGTGAGCTTGAAAGCCGAAGACGACGTGAGCGTGCCGGAGGTCGTGATCACGTGGCGCGCCGACGCGCCGTACACCGCGACGTCGTCGGATCTGGAGATCGCGGCCTACCTGCTCGGCGGCGGCAAGACGTCGCGGCTCTATCGGCGCCTGGTCATGAAGGATCGCGTCGCGGCCGAGGTCTTCGTCGATTACGAGCCGCACGTCCTCGGCGGCGAGATCAGCGTGCACGCGATCGCGATGGACGGCGTCAGCGCCGCGAAGCTCGCCGCCGCGGTGAAGGACGAGCTCGCGAAGTTCCGCAAGGCGCCGGCGACCGCCGACGAGCTCGACCGCGCGCGCACGGTGCTCTGGGCCGGACGCCTCGATTCACTCGAGAACCTCGCGACGCGCGCGGGATCGATCAACGAATGGAACGCCTTCGCCGGCGAGCCCGACTTCCTCGCCAAGGAGCGCGCGCTGCTCGAGGGTGTGACGCCCGAGCGCCTCGCGGCGACCGCGAAGATCTGGCTCGCCGATCGCGCGGCGGTCACGCTGATCGTCACGCCGTCGAAGAAGCACGCGCGCAAGGACGAGCAACCGGGCGACGCGCCGCCGCGCGGAGCGCTGCCGTGAGGCGCGCGATCTCGATCCTCGCGATCGCGGCGTGCGGCCATCACGCCGCCCCCGTGCCCGTGCCCGTGCCCCTGCCCCTGCCCGATGCAGCGCCGGCACCTGACGCGGCGATCGTCACCGACATCTGGGCCGCGCCTCCCGCGCCCGGCCCCGAGCCGTCGTGGACGCCGCCCGCGCCCGCGACCTTCACGCTCGCGAACGGCATCCGCGTCGTCCTCGTCGAGAATCACCGCCTCCCGCTGGTCTCGCTCCGCGTCCTCGAGCATCGCGCCGGCGCGCGCGAGGACGGCGCGCACCCCGGGCTCGCGGCGCTGACGAGCGATCTGCTCGACGAGGGCGCCGGCGCGTGGACCTCGACCACGCTCCCCGAGCAGCTCGAGCGGCTCGGCGCCGGCCTCGAGGCGAGCATCGCCGCCGACGACGCGACGATCGCGATCGACACGCTGCGCGATTCGCTCGAGCCCTCGATCGCGCTGGTCGCCGACGTCGCGATCCGCCCGCGCTTCGCGCCCGCCGACGTCGCGCGCGTCAAGGCCGAGCGGCTCGCCGAGCTGCGCCGCCGCGGCGACGAGCCGCGCCTGGTCGGCACCCTCGTGTTCGAGCGCCTGATCTTCGGCGCGCATCCCTACGCGCAGCCCGCCGACGGCTTCGTCGCGACGGTGTCGCCGCTCGGCGCGAACGACGTCCGCGCCTTCTACAAGGATCACTACGGCCCGCGCGCCACGACGATCATCGTCGCCGGCGACGTCGATCGGAAGACGATCGAGCCGCTCCTCACGACCGCGTTCGGCGCGTGGGCCGGCGGCCCCGCCGAGCAACAACCGAAGACGCCGCCCGCGCCGGTCGCGCACCCGCCGGTGCTCGCGTTCGTCGATCGCCCGGGCGCGCCGCAGTCGGTCGTCTTGATCGGCCGCCTCGGCCCGACCGCCGACGATCCGGACTTCGCCGCGCGCGAGGTCGTCAACAACGCGCTCGGCGGCAGCTTCTCGTCGCGCTTGAACGCGAGCCTGCGCGAGGCGCACGGCTGGACCTACGGCGTCGGCAGCGGCTTCTGGCGCGGGCGCTGGTCGGGCAGCTGGGAGGTCGCGACCTCGCTCAAGACCGAGGACACCGTCGCCGGCATCACCGAGGCGCTCGCGATCGTCGAGCAGACCCGCACCGCGCCGCTCGCGCCCGACGAGCTCGCGCGCACGAAGCTCCTGATGACGCGATCGATGCCGCAGGACTTCGAGACCAACGCGGGCATCGCCGGATCGTTCGAGCGCCTGGTCGCGCTCGGCCTGCCCGACGACTGGCACCAGTCGTGGGCCGCGCGCGTGAACGCCGTCGACGCCAAGGCCGCGCAGCAGATCGCGAACGACAGCTGGGGCGATCTGACGATCGTCGTCGTCGGCGACTGGCACGCGGTCGGGCCCGGCCTCGCCGCGCTCGGCGTGCCGATCGTTTCCCTCGACGCCGAGGGAAATCCGCTCAAGGCTCGCAAGCACAAGTGAGCGAGCTCCGTCCGCAAGTGCGGCTGGCGATCCCGCTGGTCGCGCAGCAGCTCGGCCTGCAGATGATGAACGCGGTCGACGCCGCGTTCCTCGGCCGCTACAGCGCCGACGCGTTCGCCGGCGCCGGCATCGGCGGCGGCCTCGTGTTCGCGATCAGCTGCGTCGGCATGGGCATGATCCTCGGGCTCGACACGCTGGTGCCCCAGGCGCTCGGCGCCGGCGATCGCGGCACCGCGCGCGATCTGCTCTACGCGGGCCTGCGGCTCGCGCTGTGGATCGGCATCCCGCTCACGGTCGTCACCTGCATCTCGCCGCTCGCGCTGACCGCGCTCGGCGCCGACCCCGGCGTCGCGCACGACGCGCGCCTGTTCGTGTGGGTGCGCGCGCTCGGCGTCCTGCCGTTCCTCGTGCAGGTCGCGATGCGCGCGTTCCTGTCCGCGCACGGCCAGACCCGCCCGCTCGTGATCGCGGTCGTCGTCGGCAACATCGTCAACGCGCTGCTCGACTGGGCGTTCGTGTTCGGCGTGCCCGCGCTCGGCATCCCGCGCATGGGCGTGGTCGGCGCCGCGCTCGCGACCAGCGGCGTGCAGATCGTGACCGTGCTCGTGTACTGGCTCGCCGCGCGCGATCTCACGCGCGACGCGCCGGAGACGCACGAGAAGGCGAGCCCGCGCAAGATCGCGCAGCTCGGCATGCCGGTCGGCCTCATGCTGCTCGCCGAGGTCGGCGTGTTCGCGCTCGCCGGCGTGCTGGCCGCGCGCCTCGGCAAGTCGCCCGCCGACGGACATCAAGCCGCGATCACGCTCGCCTCCTTCACGTTCAGCGCCGCGGTCGGCATCGGCGCCTCCGCGGCGGTGCGCGTCGGCCACGCGATCGGCGCCGGCGACACGCCGCTCGCGCGCAAGCGCGGCTTCCTCTCGCTCGGCCTCGGCGTCGGCGTGATGTCGTGCTCGGCGCTGGTCTTCCTCGCGATCCCGCGCGAGCTCGCGCGCCTCTTCACCGACGATCCCGCCACGATCGCGGCCGCGATCCCGCTGATCCGCATCGCCGCCGTCTTCCAGCTCTCCGACGGCGCGCAGGCGGTCGCCGCCGGCGCCTTGCGCGGCACCGGCGACTCGCACGCCGGCTTCGTCGCCAACGTGATCGGGCACTACGCGGTCGGTCTCCCGATCTCGCTGACGCTCGCGTTCGGCCTCGGCTGGGGCGCGCCCGGCCTGTGGTGGGGCTTGTCGGCGGGGCTCACCGTCACCGCGGCGCTCTTGGTCGCGCGGTTCGCGCGCACCACGCGGCGCAGCATCGCGCGCGCATAACGATGATCACACCCGCACGCGGCGCGCGGTGATAGAACGGGCGCCATGCGGAGAGGGATCCTCGCGTTGATCATGTGCGCCGCGTGCGGCGGCGACGCGCCCCAGCCGCCGCCGACAGGCGCGATCGACGCCGAGGTCACGACCTACGACTTCACGTTCGATCTCACCACGCGCCACGCGACCGCGGTCGTCACCGCGACCGTCACGACCGCCGGCGACTGCTACATGCTGCCGTTCCGCGGCACCAACCTCTCCGACGTGACGATCAACGGCGTCGCCGCGGGCGCGCAGGTGAAGGACGACCTCGTCACGATCTGCGGCGAGGGCTACCAGGCCGGCGCCGCGATCGAGATCCACGCGCAGCTCGACGTCGCGCTCGCCACGCTCTCGGGCTCGCAGGTCGGCTACTCCGTCACGCCGGTCCCCGGCGGCGGCTCGTTCTACTACCTGGTGTCGTGGGTCGAGGGCTGCGATCGCTTCGCGCCGTGCGATCACCGCCCGAGCGCGTTCGCGCACTATCACTTCCACGTCACGCATCCGCCGGGCGTGACGGTCCTCTGCCCCGGCACGCTCTCTGACGACGGCGCGGTCACGACCTGCACCTTCGACTTCGACGGCGGCCCGACGTACTCGGGCTTCGGCATCGCCGCCGAGACCGGCTGGGCCGCGCACGATCTCGGCACCTGGGGCGGCGTGCACGCGTCGATCTACGACGAGCCGACCGGCGCGGTCACCGCGAAGATCGACCCGACCTACTTCGACAACTACCTGCAGTGGCTGGTCGCGCATTTCGGCGCGTACCCGTACGGATCGGAGCTCCGCCTCGCGGTCGCGCCGACCTACTGGAGCGGCTTCGAGCACCCCGGCAACATCGTCCTCGACGACGGCCTCGCGTGCAGCGGCATCCGCTGCTCGTCGGTCTACCTGCACCCGGTCGCGCACGTGCTCGCGCACGAGATCGCGCACCAGTGGGCCGGCGATCAGACGACGCTCGCGGGCGTCTACGACTTCGTGTGGAAGGAGTCGATGGCCGAGTACATCTCGTACTCGTACGAGGTCGAGGCGGATCCGCCGGCGGCGCTCGCGACCGCGCGCGCGTGGAAGACGCTCGCGAACGGCGCGCGCTACTACCCGGTCCCGACGACGAGCCCGGCCTTGTTCGACTACTACGGCGACGTCTACGGCCCGGGCCCGATGATCCTGTTCCACCAGATCGAGCAGCTGTCGTCGCGAGATCAGGTCCTCGCCGCGCTGCACGCGCTGCTCGGCTCGCCCGATGCGATCGGCGTCGCCGACGTCGAGGCCGCGCTCGAGCAATCGACCGGCCTCGATCTGCAGGCGTACTTCGCCGCGTGGATGAAGGGCGCCGGCGCGCCGGTGTGGCCGAAGGTCGACGCGACGTGGGTCCCCGCGCCGCAACCTCCCGGCGGCGCGCTGCACGTGAGCGTCGTCAACGCGACCGCGATCGGCGGCAAGACGTGCAAGTTCGACGTCGAGCTGCGCGACGCCGCCGGCGCGAGCGCGCTGCGCGTGTCCGTCGATACGTTCCGCGACGGCAACGATCAGTCGTTCACGATCAGTGATCCAGGATTCACGGTCTCGACGGTCGTGCTCGATCCCGACGCGAAGTGCCTCGTCTACCCGGCGTCGACGGCGTTCGCACCGCACGCGCCGGATTGGTCGCCCTGGCGATCGCCGCGCAACTAAGACGCTCGTAAGCGAGACGCGGGTGCGAACGTTTGGTAACGATCGCACCCACGTTACTCGAGGAGGCTACTTTATGCGCGCACTGTCCATCGTTGCATTCAGCATCGCGGCGCTCGTCGCGACCACCGGCTGTCCCGGCACCAAGCTGCCCGGCGGTCCGAACGTCCCCGGTGGGTTGCCCGGCGGCGAGAGCAAGGTCGATCCCGAGACCTGCGGCAACTACGCGGTCACCGACGCGGGACGCAAGCTGAAGGCGTTCCTCGAGGCCACCGTCGAGCTGCAGGCGACCGTGCAGTCGACCGAGGAGGTCGTGAAGACCTCGTGCGTGATGATGGGCAACGAGCTCAAGATGCCGCCGGGCGCGCTCGAGGGCATCACGAAGGACGTCTGCGCGCGCGTGATCACCGAGCTGCAGAACGACCTCAAGGTCGGCGTGAAGAGCCAGGCCGCGCTCGTGGTCGAGTACAAGCCGGCGGTCTGCACCGTCGACGTCGACGCCGAGGCGCGCGCCGCGGCCGAGTGCGAGGCACAGGCGTCGGGCACCGCGTCGGTGACCTGCAACGGCACCTGCACGGGCACCTGCAACGGCGCCTGCAACGGCACGTGTGAAGGCGGCACCGGCAAGGGCGGTCAGTGCAACGGCAAGTGCAACGGCACCTGCGGCGGCTCGTGCACCGGCGGCTGCACCGGCGCGTCGGACGTCAACGCGTCGGCGCAGTGCAAGGCGAAGGCGGAGGTCCACGCGTCGGTCGACGTGCAGTGCACCGAGCCGTCGCTGAAGATCACGCTGCAGAAGCCGATGGTCCTCGACGCGTCGAAGGCGGAGCTCGCCGTCAACGCGCTCATGAAGGGCCTGCCGAAGATCCTCTCGGTGCGCGCGCGCCTCGCGCCGCTCCAGGGCGCGGTCACCGCGTGGGCGACCGCCGCCGGCGAGCTGTCGAAGGCGTCGGGCGATCTCGCGCAGTCGTTCAAGGATCAGGCGCTGTGCATCTCGGGCCAGATCGCGGCCGCGGCCAACATGATCGCGAACATCAACGCGTCGGTCAGCGTGAGCGTGAGCGTCTCCGTCGAGGCGTCGGGCTCGGCCGGCATCAAGTAGTCGCTCTGATTCGGGCGCTCGATGCGCCAGCGGCCGCCTCGTCGAGGCGGCCGTTGCTGTTTTCGGTGGCCTGGTGTAACTACCGGCACCGCTATGAAGACGTTGACCGAGTTCTCGACCCTGACGCTTCGTCGCGCCGCGCAGGCCCGTGCCCAGAAGGCCGGCGAGGGCCTCGAGGGCGAGGCGCTCCACGCGGCGATGGCCGAGGTGCTCGGCGTGCAACCGGACAAGGCGGCGCGTTTGATCGAAGCGCTCGGCGTCACCGGCGAGGATCTCGACAGCGTGCGCCTCGTCCGCGTGTTCCAGGGCGAGAAGGGCCCGCAGGGCGCGTCGTCGATCGGCGAGTTCCACTACGTCGTCGATCGCGTCGCGCGGCAGGGCGGCGGTCGTCGCGATCGCGGCGGTCGTCGCGATGATCGCGGCGGCGATCGCGGTGGTCGCGGCGGTGGTGGTGGCGGCGGTGGTGGTGGTGGCGGCTTCGGCGGCGGTGGGTTCGGTGGCGGCGAGCGCGGACCGAAGAAGCCGATGGGGCTCTCCCGTTTCAAGGCCGGCGCGAAGCCCGACGAGCAGCGCGAGGACCGCGTGCGTCCGGGCGAGGTTCCGCGCGCGGGCATCGGTTGGCAGGTGACGTTCGCGCCGCGCGATCCGCGTGGTGATCGCGGCGATCGTCGCGGCAAGGGCCCCGGTGGTCCGCGCCGCGATCGTCGTGACGATCGGCGCGGCCCGCGTCCGCCGCGCTTGGGCCCCGACGGTCAGCCGCTTCCGGACAACCGAGACTTTCGGGGACCGCGCGGTGGCGGCGGGCCCGGCGATCGCGGACCGCGTCCGGATCGCGGACCGCGTCTCGGTCCCGACGGTCAGCCGCTTCCGCCGCGCGAGCCGCGCGCTCCGCGTCTTGGGCCCGATGGTCAGCCGCTTCCGCCGCGCGAGCCGCGCCTCGGCCCCGATGGTCAGCCGCTTCCGCCGCGCCGCGGCCGTCGCGGTGGCCGTGGCCGCGGGGGTGGTGGCGGGCCGCGTCAGGATCGCGGGCCGCAGCAACCCGGGCAAAATGCCCCGATGAATACGGCGCCGACCGCGCCCGTCGAAGCGCCGACCGCCCCTGCCGGCGCCGCACCGGCGGAAAACAAGCCCGCCGACGGCAACGACACGCAGACCTCGTGAGACAGCTCACCAGGCTTGCGTAGCGTGCAAGCTCGCAACCGACCGAGGCGCGCTGGTGTCGCACGAGAGTAGTAAGCTCCCGTGTAGGAGGTGCCCATGTCGCTCCGCATTCCTCGCGCAGGCGCCGCCGTCGCGCTCGCAATCGTCCTCGGCGCCAGCGTCGCGCACGCGGATCTCGGTCCGAAAGTGATCGCTGCCTTCAAGGGTCAGGTCGTCGTGACGAACGACGAGGTCGAGCCCGGCGCCAACGACAAGGCGACGATCGAGAACTTCAAGAAGGCTCGCGTGAAAGAAGTGAAGGGCGAGGCCAACGCCGACGACGTCGTGGTCTGGCACTTCTATTACACGGCGTTCTTGAACGCGAAGGCCGGCACCAACGACATGAAGCTCGAGTTCTACTCGGGCGACAAGTACGTCGCCGACGAGCACCTCACCGGCATCGACACCACGGTCCCCGTGCTCACCGGCCAGATCCAGATCAGCGAAGACGACGGCCCCGCGAAGGGGAAGACGTACGTGCTGAAGCTGGTCGGTCAGGTCCACGGGAAAGACGTGGTGTACGCGACCACTCCCTTGACATTGAATTAGCCGTCGCGTTTCGCGCGGGTGCTGCCCCGCGGCGCCACCCCGTCTCGCTTACGCTCGGCGGGGACCCCGGCGAGCGCTGCCCCGCGCGGCGACGGCTGGGAACTGAGGAACGTCGCCGGCGCGACGCCGGTCCACGCCTTGAACGCGCGCGTGAACGCGGAAGGCTCCGAGAAGCCGACGCGCTCGGCGCAGGCGGCGACCGAGCTGCCCGACGACAAGAGCGCGATCGCGTGATCGCGGCGCAGCTCGTCCTTGATCGCCTGGAACGCGAGGCCGCGAGCGGCGAGCGCGCGCGCGAGCGAGGCGCGGGACGTGCGCAGGCCGCGCGCGACCGTCGCGAGCGACGACGACGCGAACGGCCGCGCGGTCGCGAGCGCGGCGCGCACGCGCGCCTCGATCGAGTCGATCGCGGGCGCGGCCAAGAGCGATCGCAAGGACGTGCGCGCGTACGCGTCGGCGTCGGCGGGCGCCCGCACGATGGGCGCGGCGAGCCAGGCGGCGTCGAACGCGAGCTCGCACGCGTCGGGCGTGAAGGTCGGCGCGACGCCGAACAGGAAGCGCGTCTCGGCGTCGAACGCCGCGAACCGCGGGTCGAGCCCCACGTGCGCGAGCGGGATGCGCTCGCCCGCGAGCCAGATCGCGCTGCGCCACGGCGTGAGCAGGGTCGAGTGCACGAAGAAGATCGACTCGGCCTGCGCGCGCGTGCGCGGGCGGACGCGCAGGATCGCGCGCGCGCCGCCGTGCTCGAGCTCCCAGTAGCGATGGCCGCGATCGAAGAGCGCATAGAAGCGATTGGCGTCGTCGAAGAAGTCGGCGAGCGCCGCGCAGCGCGTCGCCTGCCGCACGCAGTGCGCGTACGATCCGCGCGGCACCTTCGCGCGCAGGACGCCGAACCACTCGTCGTCGCCGGCGTCGCGCGCGATCGCGTAGACGCGCTCGAGCTGCGCGACCGAGACGCGCGACGCGCGCGGCGGCACGCCGGCCAGGGCGAGCACGCGCGCCGCGTCGACGTCGGCGTGCGCGAACAGCTCCGCGAGGTAGCGCGCGGGGATGGTCGGCCGGACCGTGAGCGCATCGGTCATGCGCCGCGAGACCTTCCGTCATTCCCGCGCGCGCCCCACCGACCGATGCTGGACCCCATGAAGCAGATCATCGCCGACTCTCGCGAGTATCTGCGCGCCGAGCTCGCGCACAAGTACAAGTCGACCGCGGGCACGCAAGACGCGATCGATCCCGAGACGACCGCGCGCGATCTCGCGGCGGTCGAGCGCGACGGCTTCGTGATCATCGAGCGGCTGATCCCGCGCGAGACCTGCGACGCGATCAAGGCCGACATGCTGCCGCGCTTCCGCCACGCCTCGGGGCGCAACAACTTCGAAGGCTTCGCGACCCGCCGCCTGTACGCGGTGATCGAGAAGACGCTCGCGTGCAACCCGCTCGTCGAGCACCCGCGCGTGCTCGCGCTCCTCGATCGGATCCTCGCGCCGAACTACCTGCTCTCGCAGCTGCAGGTGATCGACATCTTGCCCGGCGAGGCCGCGCAGCCGCTCCACCACGACGACGGCTTCTATCCGATCGCGCGCCCTCGCCCACCGCTCGGCGCCGCGACGATCTTCGCGATCGACGACTTCACCGCCGACAACGGCGCGACCGTCGTGATCCCGCGGAGCCACACCTGGGACGATCGGCCGCCGCGCGACGACGACGCGCGCGTGAAGGTCGTGATGCCCGCGGGCTCGATGGTGTTCTTCGTCGGGACGCTCTGGCACGGCGGCGGCGCGAACACGACCGATCGCAGCCGCATGTGCGTCACCGCGCAGTACTGCGCGCCGTGGTGCCGGCAGCAGGAGAACTTCTCGCTGTCGGTGTCGCGCGAGCGCGCGAAGCAGTGCAGCGAGCACGTCCAGCGCATGCTCGGCTACAGCATCCACCCGCCGTTCGTCGGCTTCGTCGACGGGATGCACCCGAAGCGGCTACTGGAGTAGCGCCTTGACCGCCGCGACCACGTTCGCGGCGTTGACGCCGAGCTTGTCGAGCACGATCTCGCCGGGCGCCGACGCGCCGAAGCGATCGATGCCGATCGACGCGCCGCGGGTGCCGACGTGCTCGCGCCAGCCGAACGTCACGCCCGCCTCGACCGAGACGCGCGCGGTGATCTTCGACGGCAAGACGTGCTCGTGATACGCGGCGTCCTGCTGCGCGAACAGCTCCCAGCACGGCATCGACACCACGCGGATGCCGGCGCCGAGCTGATCGCGCGCCGCGAGCGCGACCGGCACTTCCGATCCGGTCGCGATGATGATCGCGCGCAAGGGCGCGTCGCCCTCGGCGAGGATGTACGCGCCGCGCTCCGCGCCCGGCGCGTTCGCGGTCGTCACGGTCGGGAGATCCTGGCGCGACAAGACGAGCGCGGTCGGTCCGTCGCCCTGCTTGCGCGTCATCGCGATGCGCCACGCGACCGCGGTCTCGTTCGCGTCGCACGGGCGGAACACGAACAGGTTCGGCATCGCGCGCAAGGACATCAGGTGCTCGATCGGCTGATGCGTCGGGCCGTCTTCGCCGAGGCCGACCGAGTCGTGCGTCCACACGTAGACGACCGGCTGCTTGTTGAGCGCCGCGAGGCGCACCGCCGGCCGCATGTAGTCGCTGAACACGAAGAACGTCGACGCGAACGGCCGGATGCCGCCGTGATACGCGAGCCCGTTCGCGATCGAGCCCATCGCGTGCTCGCGCACGCCGAAGCGCAGGTTGCGCCCGACGCCGTTGCGATCGTAGTCGCCGCCGGCGACGATCGTCTTGGTCGAGCCGCCGAGATCGGCGTCGCCGCCGAGCAGCCACGGCACGTTCTTGGCGAGCGCGCCCATGATCTTGCCCGACGCGCTGCGGGTCGCGACCTGCTCGCCCATCTTCCACGACGGCAGGCCCGCGTCCCAACCGCTCGGCAGCTCGCCGGCGATCGCCGCGTCCCACTGCGCCGCGAGCTCGGGGTGCGCCGCGCGCCACGCGTCGAACCGGCGCTTCCACGACGCGTGCATGTCGGCGCCGCGCGACGACGCGACCGCCGCGTGCGCGAGCACCGAGTCGGGCACGTGGAACTTCGCGTCGGGATCCCAGCCGAGCGCCTTCTTGGTCGCCGCGACCTCGGCGTCGCCGAGCGGTGAGCCGTGCGCCGACGCCGTGCCGGCCTTCTTCGGCGAGCCGAACCCGATGGTCGTCTTGATGACGATCATCGACGGCTTCGACGTCTCGGCCTTGGCCGCCGCGATCGCCTTGTCGATCGACGCGACGTCGCGATCACCGTCCCCTACGTGCAGCACTTGCCACCCGCACGCCGCGTACCGCGCGCCGACCTCTTCGCTCATGATCAAGGACAGCGGCCCGTCGAGGGTCACCTCGTTCGCGTCGTAGAGGTAGATCAGCTTGCCGAGCCCCAGGTGCCCGGCGAGCGACGCCGCCTCCGCCGCGACGCCTTCCATCACATCGCCGTCACTCACGAGCGCGTACGTGAAGTGATCGACGATCGCGTGCCCGGGGCGATTGAACATCGTCGCGAGGTAGCGCTCGGCGATCGCCATACCGACCGCGTTCGCGGTGCCCTGCCCCAGCGGTCCCGTCGTCGCCTCGACGCCCGGCGTGTCGTGCCACTCGGGGTGGCCCGGCGTCTTCGAGCCCCACTGGCGGAACGACTTCAGATCGTCGAGCGAGACGTCGTAGCCGTAGAGATGAAGGAGCGAGTACAGCAGCATCGATCCGTGCCCCGCCGAGAGCACGAAGCGATCGCGATCGAACCAGCCCGGATCCCGCGGATCGAAGCGCAGGTGCCGTTGCCACAGCGCGTACGCCATCGGCGCGGCGCCGAGCGGCAGGCCCGGGTGGCCGCTGTTCGCCTTCTGCACCGCATCGATCGAGAGCGTGCGGATCGTGTTGATCGCGAGCTGGTCCAGGTCGGTGTCGATCGCCATCGCGCGCGCAACCTAGCATCCCGCCCCCACGCTCCGGGAGGAGGCAGTGATAATGTCGCGGGCATGACTCGGATTTTCGGAGTGCTCGCGCTCGCAGGCGCGGTCAGCTGTGGGGGAAAGAAGGAGACGCCGGCCGCGCCGGTGCCTCCGACGCCATCGCACGACGTCGCGGAGGCGCCGCCGCCGGTGCCGAGCCCGGTGCACCCGATCGACACGCCCGCGCCGCCGGCGCCCGCGAAGGTAGATCGGCCGCCGGAGCTCTTCGATCCTCCGTGGAAATCGGTCGGCGTCGGCCAGACGATCTCGTTCTCGGTCGCCGCGATCGATCAGGATCTCGACGAGACCGCGGTCACCGTGACCAAGATGCCCGCGTCGGCGAGCTTCGACGCGATCACGCAGACGATCACGTGGACGCCGACCAAGAAGGACATGCCCGCCGGCGAGTTCACGATCGGCGCGACCACCGGCCCGATCGAATGGAAAGACGGCAACGTCAGCGGCAAGGGCGCGGTCGTGAAGACGTTCGAGATCGCGGTCACCGCGAAGAAGCAGCCGGTGCCGGTCGCGCCCGTGCAAGACGCGAACGCCGAGACGCTCTTCACGATCCGCCAGGCGCCGCGCCTCGAGCAGGTCAACAAGGACTTCCCGTTCGACGTGATGCTGACCAAGAGCGTCGAGCTGATGCGTCCCGCGCTGACGGAAGATCAGCAGAAGAAGCTCGGGCCCGTCGAGAGCAAGGACGTCTACTACAAGCAGTTCTTGAAGGGCCTCGCCGAGACGCACAAGAACCCGCGCCTCGATCCCGACGATCCGAAGTTCGACAAGGCCGCGTTCGGCGATCCGAAGTCGTGGCGGATCATCGCGGTGCGCCCGCGCCTCGACAAGGCGTTCATGGAATTGCGCATCGTCTATCAGGCGACCAAGGCGCCCGAGCCGGTCTTCGCGATGTTCCGCGTGCGCCCGACCCTCGACGAGCCGACGCTGCCGCCCGACGCGCGCCAGCACAACAACGAGGTCTTCGTCGGCATGGTGACGAAGCGCTTCTTCGCGAAGGGCAAGCTCGATCCGCGCTGGATGAAGGACATGAAGGGACACGGCAAGGCGGTCGCCGCGTTCGTGCACGACGTGCTCGAGTACGTCGAGAAGGATCGTCCGACCGCGCGCGGCACGTTCGTCGCGCTCGCGACCGAGGCGCGCATGGGCGGCGGCTCCGCGCGCAACGCCGACGGCAGCTACAAGTCCGGCGACGGCTGGGCGTGGAGCGTCGAGAAGCCGATGCCGACCGCCGACGGCACCAAGCAGGCGTACGTCGACATGCCCATCCCCGGCTTCTGGACCGACGTCACGCAGGCGCCGTCGCCCGCCGATCCGAACAAGCACATCTGGAAGCCGGTGTGCGCGCCGCGCTTCGATCCCGACGACGCGTCGCACGCGAAGGGCTACGAGGTCTTGTGTCGCAAGGCGCTCGGCTTCGTCGACCTGCCCGCCGACAAGGACGGCAAGGTCGTCACCGGCAAGCTCGACGCGAACAACTTGTACGTCGAGCACAAGAACCGCTGGTCGGTCGAGAAGCTCGCGCTCGACGACGGTCGCCGCGATCTCGGCGAGGAGAACGGCATGACCTGCGCGCAGTGCCACATCCGCACCTTCGGCGTGCACACCTACGCGGATCGCGGCAACGTCGATCCGGACGCCGGCGCGCCGTCGAAGAACCACACGATCGCGACCTTGAACTTCCAGATCGTCCCGACCGCCGAGTGGCAGGTGTTCACGCTCGAGTTCATGAAGGACCAGGCGTGCAAGGCGTCGAAGGCGCTGCCCGACGGCGGCGGACTGGAGTGCGAGCTGAAGTAGATGGCGACCGCGGAGGCAAAGCGAGAGAAGAAGAAGCTCCCTGTCGTCGACGCGCCGGGCAAGGGCACGGGCAAGGGCACGGGGAGCGGCAAGAAGGACAAGCTCAAGCAAGGGGGCTGGTCGGCGTTCACCGACAACGGCGCCGCGCCGAAGTTCCTCGTCGGCTTCCGCCTCGTCATGTGCGTCGCGCTCGCGACGACCTTCCCGGTCCTCCTCGGGATCGAGCACGGCAACCGCATCCTGTGGACGATGTGCATCGCCGCGTTGCCGTTCTTCTGGACCGTCGCGGGCTACCACGTGTGGCGCCGCGTGTGCCCGCTCGCGGTCGTCGGGCAGGTCGGGCGCCTCGTCGGTCGGCCCGGCGCGCGCAAGGCCGGCGACTGGCTGTCCAAGAACTATCTCTACGTGCAGCTCGGCCTCATGTGGGTCGGCTTGTCGATGCGCTTGATCGCGACCAACGGCAGCGGCACGTGGGTCGCCGGGTTCTTGGGCGTGGTCGCGGTCGTCGCGCTCACGATCAGCTTCGCGTACGCGGGCAAGACCTGGTGCAACTACATCTGTCCGGTCGGGCTCGTCGAGAAGATCTATACGGAGCCCGCGCCCGCCGCGCGGCCGAGCGACGCCGGGCGCGTGAACTCGCAGTGCGCGCCGTGCGTCGCGTGCAAGAAGCACTGCCCGGACATCGATCTCGAGCAGGGCTACTGGAAGGAGATGCAGGAGACGCCGCGGCGCGTGGCGTACTTCGCGTGGCCGGGGCTGGTCGTCGGGTTCTACGTCTACTACTGGCTGGTCGCGCACACGTGGGACTACTACTTCACGGGCGCGTGGACGTACGAGAAGGATCTGCCGTCGAAGATGTTCGACGCCGGCTTCTGGTTCGCGACCAGCGTGCCGCGCGTGATCGCGGCGCCGCTCAGCTTGATCGTCTTCGGCGCGGCGAGCTTCCTGATCGCGTCGACGATCGAGAAGCTCGCGCTCGCGTACGCGACGCGGAAGCTGGCGCCGGATGCGAAGGACGCCAAGCAGGATCGCGAAGAGGCGACGATCCGCGTGCGCCACCGCATGCTCGCCGTCTGCGGCTTCGCCGCGTTCAACGCGTTCTACTTCTTCGCGGGACAGCCGACCTTGCGCCGCCTGCCCGCCTGGGTCGTCACCGGCTGGGGCGCGCTGGTCGTGTTCTCGTCGGCGGCGATCTTCTTCCGGCGCTGGGGCCGCAAGGAAGCCGACTACGTGCAGGAGAAGTTCGCGGAGAAGATCCTCAAGAAGTGGGAATGGGGCGAGGCGCCGCCGTCCGACAACCTGCAGGACATCTACCTGCTGCACACCGAGCGCACCAAGCAGCGCGAGGCGCGCCTGCGCGCGTACAAGGAGACCGTGCGCGAGCTGGTCGCCGACGGCACGGTCACGCGCGGCGAGCTCGTCATCCTCGATTCGTTGCGCGCGCAGCTCGGCGTCACCGACAAGGAGCACCAGAAGGTCATCGCCGAGCTGTCGGACGAAGAG
>DATJIA010000149.1:0-2215 GCA_035493675.1 Kofleriaceae bacterium
CGTCGACGACGCGATCCGCACCGCGCGCGGCGCCGTGCCCGACGCGCAGCTCGACGCCGACGTCGCGCCCGACGCGATCGCGCTCGCGACCCGCGCCGGCCTCGATCACGTCGTGCAGAACCTGATCGACAACGCGATCCGGCACGGCGGCGGTCGCGCGGAGATCCGCGCGCGGCGCGACGGCGCGCGCGTCGTGATCGAGGTCCGCGACCGCGGGCCCGGCATCGCGCGGGAGCACCAGGAGCGCGTCTTCGAGCGCTTCTATCGGGTCGCGCCCGGGAGTCGCACCGGCAGCGGGCTCGGCCTCGCGATCGTGAAGCGCCAGGTCGAGGCGATGGGCGGCACGATCGAGGTCGCGAGCGAGCCGGGGCAGGGCGCGACCTTCACGGTGGTCCTCGACGCAGCTTGAGCGGCGGAGGCATGGGGCAGGGCTGAGGCACGAAGTGCCGAACCGAGGACACCGCGCAGCGCGCGGGTCCGAGGACCCGGGGAAGCTCCCGTGCCGGAGCCGCCGGGATCGACTAGGCTCCTTGTATGCGGGAGGTCTTGCTGGTCGAGGACGACGTCGACACGCTCGAGCTCTTCACCGATCTGCTCGAGCTCGCCGGCCTGCACGTCTTCGCGGTCGCGTCGCTCGCCGACGCCCGCGCGCTGCTCCACCGCGCGCGCTTCGATCTGGTGATCACCGACGTGCTCGTCGACGCGCGCGATCCCGACGACGGCTGGCGCGACGTCGACGATCTGATCCGCCTCGCGCGCCCGACGCCGGTCGCGGTCGTGAGCGCGCTCGCGGCGCCGCCGTCGCCGCGCCCGCTCGCGTTCGCGCTGGTCAAGCCGATCAGCGACGAGCTCCTGCTCGCGTCGGTCGCGCGCTGCCTCTCGATCGAGATCACGACGCTCCGCGACTGAACCGCCGGGCGAGCTTGCGCCACAAGAGCCTCGGCTCTTCGACGCCGAGTGGCGCCGCCGCGCTCGCGACGGCGAGCAGGAACGCGGCAGTCGCGATCACGATCGCGGCCACGTCCGCGCCGTGCCCGTGCAGCCCGAGCTCGCCGATCGCGCGCGCGGCTGCCCAGGCCGCCGCGCCCGCGACGATCGCGAGCAGCGCGGCGGCGGCGATCGCGCGCAGGTCGCGCGCCGCGCGTCCTCGGAGCTCGGGCAACACGCGCGGCGACAGCGCGGCGAGCGCGAGCGTGTGCGCGGCGATGCCGAGCCCCGACGCGGCCGCCAGCCCGGCGGCGCCGAACCGCGCGTAGAGAAGCGCGTAGATCGGGATCGAGGCCGCGGTGATCACGGTGCCCGCGATCATCGGCGTCATCGTGTTGCGCGCGGCGTAGAACGCGCGCGACAGGAGCGCCTGCAGCGTCCACGCGGGCAGCGCGGCCGCGAAGATCGCGAGGTAGACCGCGGTCGGTTCCACATCGCTCGCGGCGAACCGGCCGCGCCGGAACAAGAGATCGACCTCGGGTTCGGCGAGCGCCACCATCCAGGCTGCGAGCAAGAGCGCGATCAACGCGACGGTGCGCGCGGTGCGCGCGAAGGTGTCGACCAGCTCGGCGCGCTTGCCCTCGGCGTGGAGGCGCGCGAAGAACGGCATCGACGCCTGGCCGACCGCCTGGCCGGTCACCGCGATCGCGACCGCGGCGAGCCGCTTGGCATAGCCGAGGCGCGTGATCGCGCCGACGTCAGCGCTCGCGAAGTAGCGCACGATCCAGTCGTCCGCGGTCACCAGCGACACGCCGATCATGAGCGGCAGGCTGAGCTTCACCCACTCGACGAAGCCGGGGTCACGCGGCGCGAAGCGGAGGGGCGCGCGCGCGCCCGCGCGCCACGCCTGCCAGGCCGGGACCGCGAGCGGCCCGACGATCGCGCCGACGAGCGCGCCCCAGGCGAGGCCTTCGACGCCGAGGCTCCCGCCCAGCGCGACACCGCCGGCGATGATGCCGACGTTGTAGAGGAGCGGCGCGAGCGCGGCGGCCGCGAACCGGCTGCGGGCGAACAACGTCGCGTTGGCGAGGCCGCCGGCGAAGAAGCACAGCTGCGCGGGCAGCAGGATCCGCGTGTAGCGGACCGCCGCGTCGAGCGCGCGCGGATCGAGATGGCGGAAGAACGCGCGCATCAGCGGGGCGGTGAAGATCTCGCCGGCCACGACGCCGGCGCCGACGACCGCGATCATGATCGTCGTGACCACGCCGAGCACGCGGTTGCCCTCCGC
>DATJIA010000150.1:0-37647 GCA_035493675.1 Kofleriaceae bacterium
GGCTTCGTCACCGGCATCGGGCGCGCCGGCGTGAGCCGCGGCCCGTCGCTCTGCGTGAGGCGCGACGCCAAGAGCGGCGCGCCTTGCACGAGCGGGAGCTCGACCGCGAAGCGGGCGCCGCCGCCGGGCGCGTCGGTGACGGTGATGCGGCCGCCGTGATCGCTGACGATGCGGTGCACGATCGCGAGGCCGAGGCCGGTGCCGCCCGAGCCTTGCTTGGTCGTGAAGTACGGCGTGAAGACGCGGTCCTTCAGCTCGGCGGGGACGCCGGGGCCGTTGTCCTCGACGACGAGCTCGACGCGATCGCCGGCGTCGCCGAGCTTGGTCGACACGACGATGCGCCCGTTGTCGCGGGATCCGATCGCGTCTCGCGCGTTCTCGAGCAGGTTGAGCAGCACCTGCGAGAGCTGATCCTTGTCGGCTTCGAGGGGCGGAAGGTGCGATGCGAAGCGGCGCTCGACCGGCGCGGCGCCTTGATACAAGGACAGCGCGCCGCTGACCGCGTCGTTGAGATCGGTCGATCGCAGCTCGGGCTTCGGCATGCGCGCGAAGTCGGAGAACTCGCTGACGATGCGCGCGAGGCGGCGCGCTTCGTCGAGCACCGTCGACGTCGACTCCTCGAGGATCTCGTCGAACGACGGGTGCTTCTTCTTCCAGGTCTTGCGCAGCGTGTCCATCGACATCTGGATCGGCGTGAGCGGGTTCTTGATCTCGTGCGCGAGGCGGCGCGCGATCTCCTGCCACGCCGCGATGCGCTCGGCGATCACGAGCCGATCCTTCGCGTTGCGCAGATCCTCCATCATGAGATTGAACGCGCTCGCGACCTCGCCGACCTCGTCGGTCGACGACACCGGCACGCGGTGCTCGAGATCGCCGCGCGCGGCCGCCTGCGCGCCGAGCGCGAGCCGCTCGAGATCGCGCGTCATGCGGCGCGCGACCAAGACGCCGAGCATCAGCGTGAAGGTCAGCGCCGCCGCCGCGAGCACGCCGGACACCAGCGTCACGCGCAGGAGCACCGAGTCGAGCCCGCCGTCGGAGACCGCGACCTCGATCCACGCGAGCGGCGCGCCGTCGGGGCCGGTCAGCGGCACGCGCACCGGCGGCGTCGTCGTCCACTCGCGCCAGTGATCCTCTTTCGGCGGGATCACGATCTGCCCGCTCTGCGCGCCGGCGCCTTCGCCCCACACGAGCCGCGCGTCGACCGAGCCGGTGCGGCGCACGCGATCGAGCAGATCGTCGGTGACGCGGCGGCCGACCAGCACCGCGACCTCGTAGTCGCCGTCGCGCGCGACCCGCGACGCGGCCGCGATCAGCATCGGCTGCAGGCCGTGATCGGTCATGACCTTCTCGACGGTGAAGAAGGCGCGGCCCGGCAGCTTGCGCGCGTACGCGAACGGCGACGGATCCACGTCTTCGACCGCGGATCGATCGTGCGGCGACAACAGGACGGTGTTGCCCGGCGCGGTCACGGTCAAGACGTCGGCGGCGATCGTCTTCAGCTGCGTGCCACCCTCGTCCTTCAAGCGGCGCACGAGCGCGGTGAGCTCGCGATCGCCCTTGCCCATCTCCGCGAGCAGGCCGCCGATGATCGGGTTGTCGCGATCGGCGAGGCCGTTGATCTGCGTCTCGACGGTCGTCTCGAGCGACGCGACGCCGGCGCGCGCGCTCTGCTCGACGGCGACGCGCTCGGTGCGGTAGCCCTCGCGATAGCTGCGCGCGACGACCTCGCGCGTGATCAGCGCGGCGACCGCGATCGGCACCAGCGCGGCGGCGGCGAAGCCGAGCGTGAACCGACCCCGAAGCCTCAACGACGCCTCACGGGTGTCTCCTGGGCGCGCCGAACGCGAACAGATCGGCGAAGCCGAGGCGCGCGATGCCGTCGAAGCCGAGGCCGCGCAGATCGCTGCGGTGATACACGCGCAGCGCGCGGAAGTAGAGCGGCACGATCGGCAGCGCCTTCGCGAACTGCGCCTTCGCCTGCGCGGGATCGATCGATCCGCCGGCGAGCGCGCGGCGCGCCCACGCGTCGCCGCCGGCCTCGAACGCCGACGCCCACGCGAGCCCGGGCGCCGCGGTCACCAGCGGCAGCTGCCCGATGTAGAGATCGAGCGTGCCCTTCGAGATGCGCTCGGCGAGCTGCGGCGCGTCGACCGACGCGATCGTCGCCGTGATGCCGAGCTTGTCGAGCGCGCGCACGACGCGCTCGGCGATCTCGCGATCGTCGGGGCGGCTCATGTCGACCGTCACTTCCAACTTCAAGCCGCTCACCGACGGCACGCTCTTCGCGGCGCGCGCGAGCGCGGCCTTCGCGGCGTCGAGATCGCCGGTGCGCGCGACGCCGTCGACCGCGGTGCCGCCGAGCTCGACCGGCACCGGATCGACCGCGGGCTCGACCCGTTCGCCGGTGCCGACCGCGGTGAAGCCGCTGCGCGCGAGCGCGAGCGACAGCGCGTTGCGGAAGTCCGCGCTCGCGAGCGCGGCCGCGTGCGCGCGCCCGAACCCGACGTACACGAGCACGGTCGCCGGGCTCTCGAGCTCGTCGGTCGCGTATTTCGGCTGATGGCCGGCGAACACCGCCTGTCCGCGCAGCGACAGCTGGGTGTCGCCGATCTCGTAGCGGCGCGCCTCTTCGTCGCCGGACGTGTACCAGCGCAGCTCGAGCTCGTCGAGGTACGGGCGCCCCGCGAAGTGTTGATCGAACGCGACCAGCGCGAGCCGCTGCCGCTTGCGATCGAGGCTCGTCACGCGGAACGGGCCCGAGCCGATCGGGTTCTTCTTCTGCGCGGCGCCGTTCGGCGTGATCGCGCTCTGCGGTTGCGCGAGGTACAGCGCGAGCTCCGGCGTCGGCGCCGCGAGCGTGATCGTGATCGACGTCGGATCGGCGTCGATGCGCGCGACCGGCGCGAGCAGCCAGCCGGCGTCGCTCTTCGCGAGGCGATCGAGCGACGCGGCGACGTCTTTCGGCGTGAGGGCCGAGCCGTCGTGGAAGACGACGCCGGGGCGGATCGCGATCGTCGCGTGCAGCCCGTCGGGCGAGACCTGCGGCGCGCCGGCGGCGAGGTGCGGCGTGACCGCGCCGTCGGCGCGCACCTGATAGAGCGTATCGAAGACGAGCCCGACCACCTCGATCTCGGCGTGCGTGCGCGCGGCGACCGGATCGAGCGACGCAGGCTCGCCGAGCAGCGAACCGATCGCGCCGCCGCCGAACGCGGGGCGGCCTTCGGCGTGCGCGTGCGCGCTCGCCGCGAGGATCAGCATCGTTGAAAGAAGCGCACGCATTTCAAAGCATCAGTTCAGGAGCCACAGATCGACGCGCGCCGCGCCGGCCAAGCGTACCGCCGCGACGACCTCGAGATCGCCGCTGCCGTCGAGATCTGCGGCGACCACGCCCGCGACCCCGCCGGTGAACTTCTTCTTGTACGCCGGCTTGCCGACCGCGCCCGCGCGCGCCGCGCTGTAGACGCTGACCGAATCGGGATCGCCGGGCGCGCCGTCGCCGGACGTGATGACCTCGGGCTTGCCGTCGCTGTCGACGTCGGCGATCGCGAACGCGACGCCGGCGCCCGCGACCTGCACGCGCCGTTCGGCGGGGCACGACGCGTCGCCGTGCGCGCAGCGGGTGCGCAACGCGACCTCGAGCACGCCGCCGGGCCCGAGGGTCGCGATCGCGATCATCGCGCGCCCGCTCTCGTCGACGAGATCGCCGCGGCAGCGCAGCGCGAAGACGCGCGCGGCGCCCTCGCCGCCGAAGTAGTCGCGACCAGGGGCCAGCTCGCCGGCCCGCTCGCGCTCGCCCGCCAACGGCGCGCACATCGGGAACGACGGCAGCGGCGCGACCTCCTTCAGATCGGCGCCGGTGAGCGCGTAGCGCGCGCCCCGCCCCGCCGTCGACGAGCGCGCCCAGATCTCCTTCGCCGATCCACCGCTCGCGACCACGATCGTCCCGACCGGATCGCGCGGCTCGATCGCAGGTGGCTCCGCGGGCAACGCCGCGCGCGCGATCTCCGCGAGCCCGCGCGCGCCGCGCGCCGACAACACGACGACGTCGCGCGTGGTCAAGGCGACGATCTCCGCGCGCCCGTCGCCGTCGAGATCGCCGGCGGCGAGATCGAGCAGCGGCGCGCCGAGATCGATCGAGACCAACCGCTGCGCCTTCCACTTCACCGCGACCGGCGTCGGCGGCTGGAGCGGCGGCACGCGCGCCGCCGCCGCCTCGTCGAGGAGCTGCACCGCCCGCGCGTACGCGCGCATCACGAACGGGCGATCGTCTCGCGCTTCGTCGTGCGCGCGCGCGGTCCCCGCCGCGACGAACACCAACAACGCTGCGATCACGAGATGGCCGCCGCGAAGAGGGGCAAGGCCGAGGTGCGAAGCACCGAGCCGAGCGCGTGGCGCGAAGCGCCTGCGCGAGGACCTGGGGGAGCACCCCGAGCGGCGGCCTGGGATCGTCACGGCTTCGTGCGCGGCTCCGCGTCGTCGTCGCCGGCGTGGCCCGCCTCCAAGACATCGGCATTGGATCCCGTGCCCGCGCCCGTGCCCATGCCCGCGCCCGGCTCACCGCCTGCGTCGTCGTACTCCCCCGTGACGAACGTATTCGTCGTCTGCTCGCCGGGCAGCGGCGCGACGTCCTTCGGCTCGGTCCCCTTCACGAACCACTCGGTCATCTTCGAGTCGCTCGGCGCCGCATCGGCCGCCAACAAGCCGGTCGTCTTGTCGATCGTCACGCTCGTCACGCCCGCCGGCGGCGTGAGCTTCTTCGCCGGCAGCTTCATCGTCTTCACGAGCGACACGAACACCGGCACCGCCGTGACGCCGCCCTGCTCGCGCCCGCCGAGCGAGTGATCGTCGTCGAAGCCGACCCACACGCCGACGACCCAGTCGGGCGTCATGCCGATGAACCACGCGTCTCGTTCATCCGACGACGTGCCGGTCTTCCCGTACACGGGGATCCCGAGCGCCTTCGCGCGCACGCCGGTGCCTTCGTCGACCACGCTGCGCATCATCTCGGCGACGACGAACGCGACCTCGGGACGGATCACCTGCTGCGCCTCGGTCGCCGCCGCTTCCTTGCCGTCGATCGAATCGACGAAGCGCGGCGGCGCGTACTTGCCACCGGCCGCGAAGGTCGTCACCGCGTTGACCATCTCGAGCGGCGTCACCACGCCGGAGCCGAGCGAGAGCGACAGCTCGTTCGGCAGATCGCTCTGGATGCCCATCTTGTGCGCGTAGTCGGCGATCGCCGCCGGCGTCATGTCGGCGGCGACGCGGATCGCGACGGTGTTGATCGACTTCGCGAGCGCCGTGCGCAGGCGCACCGGGCCCTCGAACGTCTTCTCGTAGTTGTGCGGCTTCCAGAGGTTGTAGACCTCGGGCGCGTCGTTCACGACCGACGCCGCGGTGAAGCGGCCCGAGTCGATCGCCGTCGCGTACACGAACGGCTTGAACGACGAGCCCGGCTGCCGCTTCGCCATCGTCGCGCGATCGAAGTCGCCGGCCTTGTTCGAGTAGCCGCCGACGATCGCGCGCACCTTGCGGGTCTTCACCTCGATCACGACGACCGCGCCCTCGGGGCCGGGCGGGATGCGCACCGCGTGATCGCCGTGCACCGGCTTTGCTTGGCTGCGCACGACCGCGACGACATCGCCGACCTGGAAGCGCTCGGCCAGCGTCTTCACCTTGCCGTCGGCCGATGGCGGGTTGTAGCGCGCGTCGTCGGAGGCGAACACCATCGTCGCCGGCCAGTCGCCGAGATCGACGTCGACCTCGTGATCGTCCTCGCGCACGCGCGTGACGATCGCGTCGTAGGTCTCCTTGGCAACGGGCCCGCCCTTGGGCAGCTTCTTGGCGAGCTTCGCGATCTCCTTCTCCATCGCGTCTTCTTTGTCGACCTTCACGTGCCGCGACGGCACGCCGAGCTTGTGGCGCGCGTCGTAGGCGCGGAGGCCTTCCTGCAGCGCCTTCTGCGCGTTGGCCTGGATGTCGGAGTCCATCGTCGTCTTGACCTTCGCGCCGAGGGTCTCGAGGGCGCCGTCGCCGTAGCTCGCGACCAGCTCCTTCTTGGCGAGCGCGACCCACTCGGGCGCGCCGCCCATCTCGGGGAACGGGTTCTTGACGACGTGGATCGGCTCGTTGATGAACTTCTGCGCCTCGTCCTTGGTGATGAAGCCGAGCTCCGCCTCGCGGTTGAGCACGTAGGTCTGGCGCTCCTTCGCGCGCTGCGGGTTCTTGAACGGCGAGATCTCCTCGGGCGCTTTCGGCAGCCCGCC
Source organism: Kofleriaceae bacterium (assembly GCA_035493675.1). Classification (GTDB taxonomy): domain Bacteria; phylum Myxococcota_A; class Polyangia; order Haliangiales; family Haliangiaceae; genus JAIOQA01. The sequence continues at coordinate 6,267 of DATJIA010000150.1, forward strand.
GAGCATCGCGGCCTCGCCGACGTCGAGCTGATCGACGTCCTTGCCGAAGTAGAAGCGCGCCGCCTCCTGGATGCCGTAGCGCTGGTGCCCGAAGTAGATCTCGTTGAGATAGATCGTGAGGATCTCTTCCTTGGTGAGGTGCTTCTCGAGGCGCCGCGCGAGGATCATCTCCTGGATCTTTCGCTTGAAGCTCTGCTCCGGCGACAGGACCATGTTCTTCACGACCTGCTGCGTGATCGTCGACGCGCCCTGCTTGGGGCCGCCGCGCACGTCGTTCCAGACCGCGCGCACGATGCCCATGTAGTCGACGCCGCCGTGCGTCCAGAAGCTCGCGTCCTCGGCGGCGATGAACGCGTTGTAGACGCGCTTCGGGATCTTCTCGAACGGGACGAAGGTGCGGCGCTCGGTGAAGATCTCGCCGATGCGCTGCCCCTTGTCGTCGAGGATCACCGTGACCTGCTTCGGGTGGTAGTCCGACAGCTTCTCGATCGACGGCAGGTCGCGCGAGTAGTACCAGATGATCGACGCGGCGCCGGCGAACGCGAGCGCCGCCGACGCGAGGATCGACAGCGCGCTCCACTTCACGAGCCGCTGCCAGGTCCACCCGCCGCTGCGGTTGCCGATCCACCACAGGCCGAGCCCGATGAACGAGCAGGTGAACATCACCGCGAGCGTGATCTTGTGCGGCGCCTGGAACCTCGTGATGACGAGGAACACGAGGAAGATCGACACCGAGATCGTGCCCGGCACGTACCGCATCGTCCGCTTCGCGGGCGTGGTCCCGCGCGCGAGCCGCGGCTTGTTGGTCGGCGGTCGAGCCATCTCCATTTTCGGCGTCTCTTTGCGGGAACGCTGCAAGGTCGATTCCTACTCGTCGGACGCGTCGTCGCGCCCGGAATTCTCACCCGAGTGCGGGCCCGGTGCCACACCGTCGTGTGTCTCGCCGGACACGTAGCGATCCACGATCGCCGCAGCGCCGCGGATCTTGAGGGCGAACCAGCGCGCGCGGAGACGCGCCTTCACGTCGTCTGCGAGATCGCCGGGCGCCCCGAGGTGGGCGCGGCGGCGCTCCGCGACGCGCGAGACCGCGAGCGCGACCGAGACGCTGAGGTTGAAGCTGCGGGTCATGCCGTGCATCGGGATCGCGACCGCGCCGTCGCACGCGGCGACCGCCTCGTCGGTCATGCCGTCGTGCTCGTTGCCGAACACCAGCGCGACCGGCTGCGCGACGTCGATCGTGTCGATCGTCGTGTCGGTGTCGGGCAGCGTCGCGTAGACCTTGAAGCCGCGCGCGCGCAGCGCGCTCGCGGCGTCGGCGACGCTCGCGTGATGGTGGATCGCGATCCAGCGATGCGCGGCGAGCGTGACCGCGGTGGTCGGATCGAAGCGCGTGCCGCGCTCGACCACGTGCAGCTCGCTGAGGCCGAGCCCCTCGCACGAGCGGATCGCCGCGGCGGCGTTGTGCGGATCGTAGACGTCCTCGACGACGCAGGTGACGCTCGCGAGCCGCTCGGCGAGGACCGCCTCGATGCGCGCGACGCGATCGTCGGACAGGCACGGCGCCAGCGCCTCGCACACGCGCGCGGGTCCGAGCCGATCGATCCAACGATCTATCTCGTCATCTTTTGTCATACGACGTCATATTCCGTAACCCAACCACGCGGTCGCCTGCCAGGCTGCGCGCGCAGAAGCGTCGTCGATCTGGCGCGCGGCCTCGATCCCGACGAACGCGTTCGTGCTCGCGCGCACGCGCAGCTCGCCGCCGCCGACGTACAGATGATGCGACGGGTTGCCGGCGACGATCGCCGCGAGCTGCACGTCGCGATACGCGGGCGCGGCGACGCGCGCGTCGAAGATCGCGCCCTGCGCGGGCCGCGCGCGCATCGAGCCGTCGACGTGGACGCCGAGCGCGTCGAGATCCAGGCGGACCGCGCCGCCGAGGCCGTGCTCGGGGACCTTCATGAGGTCGCGTTCGAGCGCGTACAGCGGACCGAACGGCGGCGGCGCGCCGAGGGTCGCCTCGCCGCGCAGCACGAAGCGCGCGTCGCTCCACGCGGCGGCGGTGGTCGCGGCGATCCACACGCCGGCGTCCGCGGTCGTCTCGATCCGCGCGCCCGCCTCGATCCGATCGATCACGTTGCGATCGCGCGTCGTGAGGGCGGCGCTGACCGAGGTCGCCCCGAACCGCGCGAGCGGATCGCTCGCGAGATCGATCGCGACCGACGCGCGCTCGTCGTCATCGCGAATCCATTGCGCGCGCGTGCCGATCACCTCGGGCGCGACGACGTCGTCGATCACGGCGTCGAAGCGCCACGCGCGCGTGCGCGCGCGGACGTGCGCGCCGGTCGCGCGACGATCCAGGATCACCGCGGGGATCACGCGCTCGGCGAGCGCGCCGTCGCCGAGCGTGACGATCGGCTGCACGCCGGCGGCGAGCTCGAAGCTGCCGTCGTCGCGCCGCAGCGCGAGGTAGCGCACGATCGCGAGCCAGTCGTGCGCGTCGTCCCAGTCGCGCGTCACGATCGCGTCGCCGATCGCGCGCACGCGCACGCCGAGACCGATCGCGGCGCCGCCGTCGCTGTGCTCCCAGCTCGCGCGCGCGTCGAACGCGCTCGTCGCCTCGCCCGCATGCACGCCGCCGCCGATCGAGACCTCCGCGCCGGCGTCTGCGTGCGCGACGCCGCCGGACACCAGGAGCGCGCCGATCATCGCCCGAGCGGAGACCGCCATCCTGGGACATTCGGTCGCACGCGACCACCGGGCAACTTTCCGGCATTGCCCGCGCCGGGCCCGCGCGGTACACGTTCGCGCGCATGCGAAGGCTCGTGATCGCGCTCGTCCTCGGCCTGGGCCTGTGCGCCGCCGCGCCCGCCTTCGCCGACGATCCGCAGGGCGACGACGCGCCTTCGGAGCAGAAGACCGACGACCTGCCGCAGTTCAAGCCGAACGTCGATCCCTCGCTCCTCACCGAGCGCCACATGCGCGAGCCCGAGATCCTGCACGCCAAGCCGTCCGGCTTCTGGACCTCGAACCGCCCCGCGATCGGCGGCGCGTACCGCTACCGCATGCTGCTCATCGGCGTCGCCATCGCGGCGATCATGGGCACGATCATGATCGTCGTGATCCGCCGGAATTCACGTCGGACCGCGTAACGAACCCTCCATTCGACTTCCGTCCTCCGGCTTCCGTCTTCCGGACCCAGATCCGGATCTGATCCGATCCGGAAGTCGGAAGTCGGAGGACGGAAGTCGAACCATCGGGCGTCTAGCGCGGGCGCGCGGAGGTCGGGCGCGCTTTCTTGATCGCGCGGATCGTGCGGCGCATGCAGTCGTCGGTCGATTCGCTGCCGTCCTTGACGAAGACGAGCGGCGTGTTCATCGCGGCGTCGTACTCCTCGGGCGTGAGGCGGTTGCGATCGAGCATGGTCTTCAGGATCCGGTCGAGCTTGCCGATCGTCCAGTTGGCGAGCTCGCCCTTGCAGTACTGCTCGTAGCGCTGCTTCGGGTTGGGCAGGATCGACGAGAAGAACGCCGCCTCGCGCGGGTCGAGATCGTGCGCGCTCTTGCCGAAGTAGTGGCGCGCCGCCGGGCCGATGCCGTAGAGGCCCGGGCCGTACTCGATCGCGTTCAGGTAGATCTCGTAGATGCGATCCTTCGGCAGGATCGTCTCGACGTACCAGGTCAGGAAGAGCTCCTGCAGCTTGCGCGCGACCGTCTTCTCCTTGAACAGGAGGACGTTCTTCACCATCTGCATCGTGATCGACGACGCGCCGAACTTGAAGTCGTTCGCCTCGAGGTCCTTGATCAGCGCGCTGCGGAACTCCGAGATGATGAAGCCGTGGTGGAAGTAGAAGTTGGAGTCCTCCGTCGACATGATCGAGTTGCGGAGGTACGGCGAGATCTGATCGATCGGCACGAAGTCGGGGTTCTCGGGCCCGATGATGAAAGAGGTCCACTCGCCTTCGTCGAGCTCGACCCAGTGCTCGAACGAATCCTTCAGCTTCGCGCCGGCGTCGTCGGGCGCGTGCTTGACGCGGCAGTTGCGGATCCCGAAGCTGTCGGCCTTCGGATCGGCGAACTGCGTCGCCTCGAGGTTGGCCCAGTCGATCGCGAGGTGCATGTCGGCCGAGAACGTGCCGCGCAGCTCGAAGCCGGACAGATACGGCACGATCTCCGGCGGGATCGCCTCGAGCGCTTGCTGGCAGCCGACCGGCGGCACGACGAAGTGCGCGTCGAGCGCCTTCTTCTCGCGGCGCGATCCATCGGCGAGCAGGCCGCCGGGCAGGAACGCGTGGCCCGTGATCTCGAACGGCAAGCCGCGCGACACGAACTCGCCGCGATCGAGCGTGAGCGCGCGCGCGCGCCGATCGAACGAGCCCGCGACGTCGCCCGACATCTCGAGATCGGGCACCGGGCGATCCGCGATCTTCGGGTTGTTGATCGTCAGGTCGCGCAGGTGGAAGCCGCCCGAGAACTTCGCGATCATGCCCTCGACGTCGATGCGCATCGACGCGTCGATCGAGGTCTTGCCGTAGTCGACGATCGATCCGCCGTTCTCCAGGATCGGCCGCAGGCGATCGAGCGTGAAGCGATCGGCGTCGAGCGCGATCGACGCGGTCTGCGCCTGCGGCTCGACCCAGCCCTTCGCGGTCCACAGCTGACCGTCGACGTCGCCGTAGCCGCCGGCGAGCTCGACCTGATAGCGCCCGGGCGAGCCCGCGTCGCCGACGGTGCCCGCGATGCCGGTGAGCGCGAGCTTCGGCCACAACGAGACGCGCCCGCCCGCGACCTTCACGGTGCGCACGCCCTTGTCGCTCACCGCATCGACCTGATCCGCGCCGGCGGACGGCCCCGCCGAGAGCGACGCGCCGAGCCCGCGCAAGACAAGCCGCGATGCCGCGCCGTCGGCCATCTCGGCGTCGCCGTCGGCGATCTTCGCGGTCAGCCCCGCGCCGTCGTCGGTGAAGTCGGCGCGCACGTGGTGCACGTGCACGGCCTTCGGGTGCAGGCCCGAGCCGCCGCCGCTGTCCGCGCCCGATGCGGGCTTCGCGCGCAATCGCTCGGCGATGTCGCTGAAGTTGTCGAGCCCCGCCGCGTCGCGGTGCGCGGCGACCTGCACGCCGTCGACCACCACATCGTTCACGTTCACGCTGCCGACCAGCGACGGCCAGAAGTCGAAGTCGACCTCGACGCGATCGACGTGCACGAGCGGCGCGCGCGTGTCGCGCTCGCCGCGGATCTCCACGTCGTGCAACGTCGCGTGCCCGAAGCCAACGTCGATCGATCCGATCGTCACGTTCCGCCCGAGCTTCCGCTCGAGCTTCGGCACGACCTTCGATCGGATCGCCCACCGCCCGATGCTCGGGTACGCGAGCAAGCCGCCGATCACGAGCCCGACCAGCGACGCACCGACCGCGATCAAGATGATCGCGCGCCGTGACAGCCGCAACTTCGGGAGTCGCATCGACCGGGCGGTATAACACGCCGCCGGGGCGCGCTCTTCACAACTTGCAGCTGAGCGCGACGAAGTGCCCGTCGTCGTTGGCGAGCGTCTCGCCGTAGACGATGAAGTCGCCGGAGTCGGTGTTCACCTTACTGTCGAAGATCCGCTTCCCGCTCTGGCCGTCCATCGTGATCGAGAGCGACAGGCGCGGGCGCTTGCCCTCGCGCGCGTTGACGTCCCTCAGGATGATCGTCGTCGCGCCGGCCGCGAGCTTCGGCGACGACGGCTTGTTGACCTCGATCGTGAAGTCCGACGACGACATGACCTTGAAGCTGTTCCACGACGACAGCGGCGCCTTCTTCAGCTTCTTGTCGAGCGCCTTCAGCTCCGACGGGATGCTCGGCGAGCTCGCGTGGGTCGCGCCGAGCTCGATCGCCGTGCACTGCGCCGTGCTCTGCGCGTGCGCGGGCCACGCGATGAACGCGAAGGCCGCGATCGCGAGGGCTGGCAGGGCGCGCTTCGTCTTCATGTTCCCTCCACGTCGTCGGGCGTCACCAGGATCACCGTCGTCGAACCGTCGTCGTCTCCGTCGCCTTCGATCGTGAACACGTTGCCGCTGCTTCCTTCGGGGGTGTCGAGTGACTCTACCTGCGGGGCCTGTCGCTTGAGCGACGCGGGCTGCGTGCCGGAGCCGCCGCCTTCCGGAACATAGACGGTTGTCGAGCCGCCGGGGCGGACCCACCACATGATCGCCGCGACCGCGCCGGCGGAGACGAGGCCGGTCATGACGTGGCCGCGGTGCGAGTCGATCCAACTCGTGAAGCGTTCCCACGCGCCGGCCTTCTTCTTCGCCGGCACTTTCGCCGCGGGAGAGATCTGCTTGTCGATCTCTCCCCACATGCGCGCGAGCCGCGCGTCCGCTTCATCGGCGCGCAGCTCGAGGTGCCCGCGCACCACGGTGCCGAGATCGCGCAGCGCCCCGAGCTTCTCGCGCGCACGGTCGTCGAGCGACGACTCGACGCGCGCGGCGGACGCGGCGTCGAGCTCGCCGTCGGCGAGCTGCATGAGATCGATGTCGCGGGGCTTGGTCACGGCTTGGCCTTGCGCGGAGCTTCTTCGTCCGCGCCCTCCGAATCTTCGTTCACGCCCAGATCGTCGAGCAGCTCCTTCGACGGATTCTCGATCAGATCGAGGAGACGCTTCTGCATGTTGCGGCGCGCGTGGAAGAGGCGCGACATGATCGTGCCCTTCGAGCACCCCATCACCTGCGCCATCTCTTCGTAGCTGAGCCCCTCGAGCTCGCGCATCACGAGCACCGCGCGGTGGTTGTCGGAGAGCTCGGCGAGCGCGGCCTCGATGCGACCGCGGATCTCCTTGTCGACCAGCGCGCGGCCCGGGTTGCCGCCGAGGATCTTGGGCAAGAGGTCCTCGTCGCCGACCGCCGCGTCGTTCTCCTGAACGGTCGTGTCCGAAAAGTCGACCGCGCGGGACTTCCGGTGCTTGCGGAGATGGTCGATCGCGAGGTTCATGACGATCCGGTACAGCCAGGTGTAGAAGCTCGAGGTGCCCTCGAACTTGTCCAAGTACTTGTGGGCCTTTATGAAAGCGTCCTGGACGACGTCGAGCGCGTCGTCGGCGTTGTGGACGACTCCGAAAGCGAGCGAGTAGGCGCGGCGGTGATAACGCTCGAACAACGCGCGGAACGCCTCGCGGTCGCCTGCCCGGGCGGCATCGACCAGCTCGACGTCATCGACGTTGTCTCTCGCATCGTGCGAGATGGACGCCTCTCGGGCTCGCTTATTCACCCGCGGCGGTTATATCACCGCGGCAGCGCTCGCGAAGTCCGCGCGCTATGCTCGTGCGGCCGGCTCGGGACCCTCGGTCAGTGCCTCCTTTGGAATCCATCCAAGCCTTCCTCGGGAAGGTCCGCTCGCACCTCTACCGCAGCGAAGGCGCGCGGTGGGCGTTGTGGGCGCTGGTGGCGTGCGGTGCGCTCGCCCTCGTCCTGCCCGTGACCGCGCGGGTCCTGGTCGGCGCGCGCACGACCGCGCTCGCGATCCTCGCGATCGGCGGGCTCGCGGGCGCGATCGCGATCGCGGCGGCGGTGACGCTCGGCGCGATCGTGCCGCGCAAGCGCTGGGGCAGCGACGTCCACGTCGCGAAGTGGGTCGGCGGGCGGCGCAAGGAGATCGCGTCGGATCTGCTGAGCGCGGTCGAGCTCACGACCAAGAGCGGCCGCGGCCGCATCGGGCGCGGCGTGCCGTCGCAGGACTTGATCGAAGCGCTGGTCGGCGAGACCGCGACGCGCGTGCGCGAGGTCCGCACCGAGGCGCTGGTCCCGCGCGAGCCCGTGCGCCAAGCCGCGTGGGCGCTCGCCGCGATCGTCGTCGTGAACGGCGCGATGATCGCCGCCGCGCCGGCCTTGGTCGCCGACGGTTGGCATCGCCTGCTCGCGAAGCCGGCGCGCCCGTTCGACGGCGCGTCGCTGTCCGCGGTGCCGTTGGTCGGCGACATCGAGCTGCGCCTCACGTTCCCCGCCTACACCGCGCGCCCGAGCGCGACCTTGCCGTCGACGTCGGGCGACTTCCGCGCGCTGCCCGGCACGACCGTCGCGATCACGACCACCGCGCTCGAGCCCGCCGCGCAGGCCGAGATCGTCGTCGAGCCGACCAACGGCGCGCCGGCGCAGACCCTGCCGATGACGATCGACGGCACGACCTTGCGCGGCGCGATCACGGTCGGCGGCGAGGCGCGCTATCGCTTCCAGCTCGAGGATGCGCTCCACAAGAAGGTGATCGAAGCGACGCCGCACCAGATCGAGCTCGAGCAGGATCAACCGCCGCAGGTGCAGCTCTACGCGCCCGCCGAGGAGCTCGACGTCACCGACATGAAGCGCGTCGAGCTCGCCTACGTGATCGAGGACGACTACGGCGTGACGAGCGCGGAGCTGGTGTGGGAAGCGGGCGGCGACACCGGCAAGAAGACGATCACGCTGTCGTCGCCGGGCACGCGCGCGCAGGGCAAGCTGGTCTGGGATCTCGCCGAGGTGCCGCTGCCGCCGGGCGCGACCGTCGCGTACCACCTCGAGGCCAAGGACAACGATCTCGTGCGCGGTCCGAACCTCGGACGCTCGCGCACGTATCACCTGCGCGTGTTCAGCCCGCGCCAGCGGCACGAGCAGACGCTCGCGCGCCAGGGCGAGACCGCGGAGAAGCTGGTCAAGAACCTCGGCGGGCGGCTCACCCTCGACGCCGACGATCTCGCGGTGCGCGACGAGCTGCACAAGGAGAGCGCCGAGATCGTCGTCGAGCTCGGCACGCTGGTCGCCGCGTACGGCGACGATCAGATGGCCGACAAGCAGCTGCCCAAGGCGCTCGACGCGATGCGCGGGCGCATCGACAAGCTGGTCGTCGCCGAGGGCAAGGGGCTCGACAAGCTGCCGCGCCATCCCAACGATCCGACCAAGGTGCGCGGCGCCGGGCTGCGCTTCGCCGGCGGCGATCGTGCGCTGGTCGCCGAGCTCGAGGACGACGCGATCACGCTCGCCGACTGGCTCGATCGCGAGCAGATGGAGGGCCTGCTCGACGTCGCCGACGAGATCGCCGCGCACCAGAAGCGGCTCACGGAGCTGATGGATCAGTACGCGAAGACCGGCGATCCGAAGCTCAAGGCGGAGATCGATCGCGAGCTGCGCGCGCTCGATCAGCGGCTCGCCGAGCTCGCGCAGAAGCGCGCGAACATGGCGGAGGACGTGCTCGATCAGTTCGTGCACGCGGACGCGCTCCAAGATCAACGCGCCGATTCTTGTCTCGCGGAGGTGCGGCGCTTGTTCCAGGCCGGGCAGACCGCCGAGGCGCAGGCGCAGCTCGCGAAGTGCAACCACCGCCTCGACGACGCGACCCAGGCGATGGAGCAGGCGCTCGGCCAGCTGCGCGGCGACAAGTTCAGCGAGAGCGAGAAGAAGCTCGACGAGCTGATGAACGACCTCGCCGACCTCGCGCAGGATCAGCGCGACATCGCCGCGCAGTCCGACAAGCTGTTCCAGCGCTACGCGGATCGCGCCGACAAGCTGCTGAGCGATCACGCGAAGGAGGCGCAGAAGAAGCTGAAGAGCGCCGTGCAGAAGCTGCAGGAGCGCGTCGACGAGATCCCCGAGAGCGGGCTGACGCCGTTCGCCAAGGAGGAGCTCGACATCGTGCGCCATCGGCTGACCGATCTCGACAAGATGCTCGACGACGGCGACATCGCCGAGGCGCTCGGCATGGCGAAGCAGGCCAAGCAGTCGCTCGACACGATCGCCGCCGAGCTCGAGGCCGCGATCGACGACGATCCGAAGTCGCCGTGGGTCGGGCAGACCGAGGACGCGCTCGACGCGACCGAGCGATCGCTGCCGCCCGCCAAGAAGCTCGTCGATGATCTGCAGGCGCTCGCGCCGTCGCCGGATCAGATCTTGTCGCCGGACGACCGGAAGGATCTCGACAAGCTCCGCCGGCGCCAGCAGGCGAACAAGGATCGCGCGCAGCGCCTGGTCGATCGATCGAAGGCGATGACGCCGGATCTGCCCGGCACCGCGGGCGAGGAGATCGCGCAGAAGGTCGATCAGGCCAAGCAGAAGATGGGCGTCGCCGAGACGCGCATGGGCGAGCGCGATCCGTCGGGCGCGCGCGAGGAGGCGCGGGCCGCCGCCGACGCGCTCGACAAGGCGCGCGATCGCGCGAAGGGCGCGGCGCGGCAGCAGCAGTCGGAGGGACAGACCGGCCTGCGCGACGAGCCGATCCGCATCCCGGGCGCCGACGAGTACCGCGCGCCGGAGAAGTTCCGTGAGGACATCCTGGAGGCGATGAAGAAGCGCGCGCCGACGGGCTACGACGAGCTGGTGAAGCGTTATTACCAGGAGCTCATTCGATGACGCCGTCGTCCGTCGTCCGTCGTCCGTCGTCCGTGATGATCGTCGCGGCGATGGCGATCAGCGCGAGCGCGGCGCCGCAGAAGCACGACCACGCGAGTCTCGGGGAGATCATCCGCGCGTCGCGATTGATCGGATCGATGCGCTTGGATGAAGCGCGGCACGCGATCGCGGATCTCGTGAAGAAGTCGCCCGATCAACCCGAGGTGAAGTGGCTCGAGGCCGAGCTCGCGTTCCACGACGGCGACTACACGGGCGCGCTCAAGGATCTCGATGGCGTCAGCGATGACGCGGTCGACGGCGAAGCCGGCGCGACGAGGAGCCTGGCGGCGAACACGCTCGCGGTGACGAACGCGTTCGTGCACAAGGACTCGCCCGGCGGTCACTTCACGATCTACTACGCGCCCGGTCCGGACGAGCTGATGGTGGACCTGGCGGGCGAGACGCTCGACAAGGCGTGGGACCGCATCGGCGACGATCTCGGGTGGAAGCCGACCGAGAAGATCCGCGTCGAGATCCTCGGGCGCCCGTCGGATCTCTCGCACCTGTCGACCTTGACCGAGCAAGAGATCGAGACCACCGGCACGATCGCGCTCTCGAAGTACGGGAAGCTCATGGTCGTGTCGCCGCGCGCGACCGTCCTCGGCTATCCGTGGATGGACACGCTCGCGCACGAGTACACGCACCTGGTCGTCTCGCACATCTCGCACGATCAAGTGCCGGTCTGGCTGCAGGAAGGCCTCGCGCGCTTCGAGCAGGAGCGCTGGCGCAGCGATCCGCCGTTCGCCCTGCCCGGCTCCGATCAGCGGATCTTGGCGAGCGCGATCAAGAACCGCCGGCTGATCGGCTTCGACGAGATGGGCAGCTCCTTCGCGAAATTGCCGACGCACGACGCCGCGGCGCTCAGCTACGCGGAGGTCTTCACGCTGGTCGCGTGGATCCACTCGAAGGTCGGCTACGAAGGCCTGCGCGAGCTGATCGTCAAGCAGCAGACCGGCAAGTCCGCGCGGCGCGCGATCGCCGAGGCGCTCGACACGCAGTGGCCGAAGGTCGAGCAAGGCTGGCAGCAGTACCTGCACACGCTCGATCTGTCCGCGGGCCGCACCGCGCGCGACAAGCGCATCCGGTTCGCCAAGGGCGGCCACGACGAGGACAACGTCGGCCTCGACGCCGTCGCGAGCGCGAAGGCGAAGAAGCACGCGCGCCTCGGCGGCATGCTGCGCGCGCGCGGCATGCTCGACGCCGCCGCGATCGAGTACGAGAAGGGGCTCACCGCGAGCCCGGGCGATCCGTTCATCGGCGGCAAGCTCGCGCGCACGTACGTCGAGCTCGGCAAGCACGATCGCGCGATCGAGCTCGCCAAGCCGATCGCGGCCGCCGACGACGCCGACCCGACGCCGGCGGTCACGCTCGGGATCGCGTACGCCGCGCGCGGCGACTGGGAGCCCGCCGCCGGCGCGTTCGAGCAAGCGCTGCGCATCACGCCGTTCGATCCCGCGGTGCGCTGCGGGCTCGCCGACGTGTACGAGCACACGAGCGATCCACGCGCCGCGCGCGAGCACGACGCCTGCGATCGCCTCCGACAGCATTGAGGACGCGCCGAGGATCAACGATGCACGAGACCATCACGATCAAGACCGACGACGGCACCTGCCCCGCGCACGTCTTCAAGCCGAGCGGCGCGGGACCGTGGCCGGGCGTCCTCTTCTACATGGACGGCATCGGCATGCGCCCGGCGCTGTTCCCGATGGGCGAGCGCCTCGCCGCCGCCGGCTACTACGTGCTGCTGCCCGACGTCTTCTACCGCGCCGGCGCGTACACCGCTCCGGATCCGACGCAGCTGTTCGGCGATCCGGCGACGCGCGCCGCGTGGTTCACGAAGATCCGCGAGCACGCGCAGCCCGAGATGATCATGCGCGACACCCGCGCGTTCCTCGATCACCTGAGAGCGGCGACGTCGCACGATCGTTTCGGGACCACCGGGTACTGCATGGGCGGCCGCCTGTCGCTCACCGCCGCGGGCACCTACCCGACCGAGATCGCCGCCGCCGCCGCGTACCACCCGGGCGGCCTGGTCACCGATCAGCCCGACTCGCCGCACCTGCTCGCGCCCAAGATCAAGGCGGTCGTCTACGTCGGCGGCGCGTCGGAGGACGCGAGCTTCACCGACGAGCAATCGCGCGCGCTCGACCAGGCGCTGACCGCCGCGGGGGTCGATCACACGGTCGAGACCTACCCAGCGCGCCATGGTTGGGTACCATCGGACACGCCGGCCCACGATCCGGCGCAGGCGGAGCGTCACTGGGAGACCCTCCTCGCCCTCTTCGAACGGACCTTGAAGCGCTAAGATGGATCCGACCGTGAAGCCCGTCTCCGACGACGACGACGACCTCGACAACGTCACGCAGCTGCGCCCGCCGCGCGAGCCGCATGAGGTCGGCGAGCGCACGGATCGCATCAAGAACGATCTCGACGCGGTCGCGGAGATCGCGCGCGCGCACGACGAGCTGATGGCCGAGATCGAGAAGCGCATCATCGGACAGCGCAAGGTGATCGAGCAGCTGCTCACCGCCTTGTTCGCGCGCGGGCACTGCTTGTTCGTCGGCGTCCCGGGCCTCGCCAAGACCTTGCTCATCTCGACGTTGGCGGAGGCGCTGAACCTCAGCTTCTCGCGCATCCAGTTCACGCCCGACCTCATGCCCGCCGACATCACGGGCACCGAGGTGCTCGAAGAAGATCACGCGACCGGGCGCCGCGCGTTCCGCTTCATCCGCGGCCCGGTGTTCGCGAACCTCGTGCTCGCCGACGAGATCAACCGCACGCCGCCGAAGACGCAGGCCGCGCTCCTGCAGTCGATGCAGGAGTACCGCGTCACCGCGGCGGGTCACACGCACGAGCTGCCGCTGCCGTTCCTCGTCCTCGCGACCCAGAACCCGATCGAGCAAGAGGGCACCTATCCGCTTCCGGAAGCGCAGCTCGATCGCTTCATGTTCCAGGTCGACGTCGACTATCCGAGCGAGAGCGAGGAAGAGGAGATCGTCCGCCAGCAGACCAGCGACTACAAGGCGGACCTGCGCCGCGTCTTGTCGCCGCAGCGGATCCTCGAGCTGCAGGATCTCGTGCGCCGCGTGCCGGCGGCGGATCACGTCGTGAAGTACGCGGTCGCGCTCGCGCGCGCGACGCGTCCCGGGCCGCACGCGCCGCCGTTCATCAAGGAGTACGTGTCGTGGGGCGCGGGGCCGCGCGCGTCGCAGTACCTCGTGCTCGCCGGCAAGGCGCGCGCGATCCTCGACGGTCGCTTCGCGGTGTCGCTCGACGACGTCGCGGCGCTCGCGCGACCGACCTTGCAGCACCGCCTGATCCTCAACTACCGCGCCGAAGCGGAAGGCCTGCGCGCCGGCGACCTGGTCGATCGCCTCTTGGGCGTCGTCGAGCCCTGACATGCCCGCGTTGGATCCCGTCGCGCTCGCGCGGCTCGGATCGCTGCCGATCAAGGCGCGCGTGATCGTCGAGGGCGCGCTCTCGGGCCTCCATCGCGCGCGCTGGCACGGATCGTCCGTCGAGTTCGCGGAGCACAAGGAGTACTCGCCCGGCGACGAGATCCGGCACATCGACTGGAAGGCGTACGGCAAGCTCGATCGCTACTACGTCAAGCAGTTCGAGCAGGAGTCGCAGCTCACCGTCCACCTCGTGCTCGACGCCAGCGGCTCGATGGAGTTCACGGGCGGCGGCATCCGCAAGCTCGACTACGCCGCGCTGTGCCTGGCCGCGCTCGCGTACCTCGTGATCGAGCAGCAGGACAAGGTCGGGCTCGAGGTCTTCGGCGATCGCGCCGTCGACGTACGCGTGCCGGTGCGCGGGCGCGCGACCCACCTGCGCGATCTGCTCGCGGTGATCGATCAGGTCACGCAGGGCGGCGGGCGCGGCGACGAGAGCGCGGCCGCCGCGCTCGAGCGCGTCGCCGAGGGCGCGCGCCGTCGCCGCGGGCTCGTCGTGCTCGCGACCGATCTCTTCGACGCCGAGGACCGCACGCTCACGATCCTGCGGAGGCTGCGCGCGCAGCGCCACGACGTCACGCTGCTGCACGTCCTGGATCCGCACGAGAAGACCTTCCCGTACGAGGGGCTCACGCTGTTCGAGGCGCTCGAGTCGGACGCCAAGCTGCTCGCGAACCCGGCGGCGATCCGCGACCAGTACCTCGAGCGCATGGACGCGTTCCTGACCAAGGCGCGCACCAGCTGCGACGAGGGCGGCATCGACTATCACCTGGTGACGACCGATCGCGCGCTCGATCAGACGCTGCTCGAGATCTTGGTCGCGCGCAACGCGATCGCCCAGAGGGCCTCTTGAGCTTCTTGGCGCCGCTCATGCTCGCCGGCCTGCTCGGCGTCGCGATCCCGATCGCGATCCACCTGATCGGCAAGCGGCGCGCGCGCGTCGTGAAGTTCGCGGCGCTCGACTTCTTGCTCGCGTCGAAGCGGCGCACCGCGCGCCGCCTGCAGCTGCGCGAGCGACTCTTGTTGTTGGTGCGGGCGCTGGCGTGCCTCGCGCTCGCGCTCGCGCTCGCCAAGCCGTTCACGACCTGCAACCGGCCCGGCCCGTCGGTCGTGCGCGGGCCGCAGGCCGCGGTGCTGGTCGTCGACGACAGCTTCGCGAGCGGGTACAAGCGCGAGGGCCGCACGCTGCTCGCGCGCGAGGTCGAAGAGGCCGAGCGCGTCCTGCGCCAGCTCGGGCCCGAAGCGGAGGTCGCGGTCGTGCGCGCGAGCGAGGGCGCCGACGAGTCGACCGAGCTCACGCGCGATCACCTGCGCCTGCGCGATCGCCTGAACGATCTCGATCCGACCGCGCACCCGTCGGACCTCGGCCGCGCGCTCGGCCGCGCCGCGCAGCTGCTCGCCGGATCCTCGCACGCGCGCAAGACCGTCTTCGTCTTCTCGCCGATGCAGGCGACCGCGATGCACGACGCCGATCCGCCGTGGGGCGCCGACGGGCCGATCCTCGACGTCGTCGACGTGCGCGGCGGCGCACCCCTGCCGAACCTCGCGATCACGCGGGTGCGCGCCGAGCCCGACGCCGGGCTGTCGTCGCGCGGGATCGCGGTCACCGCCGAGATCGCGAACTTCGGGCTCGAGCCGGCCAAGAGCCTCGGCGTGCAGCTGCGCTTGAACGACACGATCGTCGCGCGCGGCACGATCGACGTGCCGCCCGGCGGCCGCGCCGAGAAGCGCTTCCTCGCCGCGCTGCGTCCCGATCAGCGCGCCGCCGACGCGTCGGTCGAGATCGATCACGACAACCTGCCCGCCGACGATCGCCGCGATCTTCGCGCCGAGCTGCGCGATCAGATCCGCGTCCTGCTCGTCGACGGCGATCCGCGCACGACGCGCTACGAGGACGAGCTGTTCTACGTCGAGGCCGCGCTGCGCCCGGGCGACCGCGCCGACGCCGGCATCGACATGACGACCACGACCGTCGACGCGCTCGCGTCGATCGATCTGGGCGGCTTCGACGTCGTCGTGCTCGCCAACGTGCCCGCCCTCGCGAAGGAGCGCGCCGACGCGCTCGCCGCCTGGGTCGACGCCGGCGGCGGCCTCCTGGTCGCGCCCGGCGACAACTACGACGCGGCCGCGTACGGCAAGACGATGCGCGCGATCCTCCCGGGCGATCCGCGCGATCCGGTCGACGTCATGTACGGCGCGCCGCCCGAGGAGCGCCAGACGCGCACGCTGCACCTCGAGAAGTGGGAGGCGGATCATCCGATCTTCGCGCCCTTCCCCGCCGACGCGCCCGAGCTGCGCGACGCCGGCTTCACCAAGATCATCCTGCTCGGGCCCACGCCCGACGGCGGCGATCGCAAGGTGCTCGCGCGCTTCTCCAACGGCGCGACCGCGCTGGTCGAGGCGTCGCGCGGGCGCGGCCGCCTGCTCCTCTATTGCTCGACCTTGGATCGCGACTGGAACGATCTCCCGATCCACCCCGGCTTCCTCCCGCTCGTCGAGGAATCGGTCAAGCACCTCGCGCGCAAGCACGAGCGCATGGACACCGGCGAGATCCTGGTCGGGCGCTCGGTCGTGTTGCCGACCCTCGATCTCGAGAAGCTCGAGGTGCGCGCGCCCGACGGCAAGAGCGCGGTCTTCGAAGGGGAGCGGCTCGAGGGTCGCGCGAGCGTGCGCTTCGGCGGCACCGACGCGCCCGGCATCTACCGCGTGATCGGCACCGACAAGACCGGCGCGACCCGCGATCGCGACGAGCTCGCGTTCGCGATCGATCTCGATCCGCGCGGCTCCGATCTGACGATCCTGCCCGCGACCAAGCTGCCGCCGTCGGGGCACGGCGGCGGGAGTGAGCCGGCCGAGTCGGAGCATCGCGTCGAGCTGTGGCACGCGGTCGCCGCGGTCCTGCTGTTGTTGCTCGTGATCGAGTCGATCCTGCTGCAACGGTGATATTCGTATCACTGGTGCCGACCCTGCTACGATCGTCTGACGTGCCGCTCGAGAAGCAACAGCTGCGGTTGTTGTCGTCCGTGCTCGTGGCGATCGGCGGCGCGGCGAACCTGCCGGCGGGGCTCGAGGTCGCGCTCGCCGAGATCGCGCGCGCGACGCAGTGGCCGTGCGTGCAGATCTGGTTCCCCGACGAGGCGCGCGGCGTCCTCGTCTGCGCGCGCCAGTGGCACGGCGACCCGGCGCAGCACCGCGCGCTGCGCGAGGCCAGCCTCGCGCTCGACATCCCGCGCGGCGAGGGCTTGATCGGCGCGGTGTGGACGACCGGCGCCGCGGCGTGGATCCGCGATCTCGGGCTCGAGCGCGAGGTCCTGCGCAGCGACGTCGCGATCGCATGCGGGCTCGCCGCGGCGATCGCCGTCCCGGTCACCGGCGCCGGCGGCGTGGTCGCCGTGCTCGAGCTCTTCACCGCGCGCGCGCGCGACGAGGACGAGCCGCTGCTCGCGATGATCGGCGCGATCGCCGCGCAGCTGGGCGCCGCGATCGAGCGCAAGCGCGCCGAGGACGCGCTGCGCGCCTCCGAGATGCGGTTCCGCTCGGTGACGCGCACGGCGCAGGACGCGATCATCTGCGCCGACACCGACGGCGACATCACGCTGTGGAACCCGGCCGCGCGCGCGATCTTCGGGTGGAGCGAGGACGAGATCCTCGGCCGTCCGCTGACGACGATCATGCCGGAGCGCCTGCGCGACGCGCATCGCGAGGGCCTCGCGCGTCTGCTCGCGACCAGCATCCCGCGCGTGATCGGCAAGACGATCTCGCTGATCGGGCTCACGCGCGACGGCGTCGAGCTCCCGATCGAGCTGTCGCTCTCGATGTGGACCGCGGGCGGCGAGATCGGCTTCACCGCGATCGTGCGCGACACCACCGAGCGCCGGCGCATCGAGCAGCGGCTCGCGCTCGCCGATCGCATGGCGTCGGTCGGGCAGCTCGCGTCGGGCGTCGCGCACGAGATCAACAACCCGCTCGCGTACGTGATCGCGAACCTCGGCGCCGCCGTCGAGCAGGCGCCGCCCGAGCTGCGCGCGATCCTCGACGAGACCCGCGAGGGCGCCGAGCGCATCCGCAAGATCGTGCGCGACCTGAAGTCGTTCGCGCGCCCCGACGAGGAGACCCTCGGCCCGGTCGAGCTGCCGCGCGTGCTCGATCTCGCGTGCAACATGGCGGCGAACGAGATCCGACACCGCGCGCAGCTCGTGAAGGACTACGGCGACGCGCCGCTCGCGCTCGGCAACGAGTCGCGGCTCGGTCAGGTCTTCGTCAACCTCTTGGTCAACGCCGCGCACGCGATCCCCGAGGGCCACGCCGATCAGAACGAGATCCGGATCGTGACGGACGCGACCGCCGATGGCCGCGTGGTGATCGAGGTGCGCGACACCGGCCTGGGCATCCCCGGCGACGCGCGCCCGCACATCTTCGAGCCGTTCTTCACCACCAAGCCGGTCGGCGTCGGCACCGGCCTCGGCCTCGCGATCTGTCACGGGATCGTCACGTCGCTCGGCGGCGAGATCGAGCTCGAGGATCAGCGGCCGCGCGGCACGATCGTGCGCGTGATCCTGCCCGCGCCGCGCGAGCCGACGATCGAGCGGCCCGCGATCGAGCTGACCGCGGTCGCGCCGCGGCGCGGCCGCGTGCTGGTCGTCGAGGACGAGCCGCAGATCGCGCGCACGCTGCGCCGCCTGCTCGAGCGCGAGCACGACGTCACCATCGCCACCGACGGGCGCGCCGCGCTCGACGCCGTGCGCGCGGACGACGCCTTCGACGTGATCCTCTGCGACCTCATGATGCCGGCGATGACCGGCATGGATCTCCACGACGAGCTCGCGCGCACCGATCCGGCCCTCGCCGACCGCATGATCTTCCTGACCGGCGGCGCCTTCACGACCCGCGCGCGCGACTTCCTCGACGCCGTCCCCAACGCGCGCATCGACAAGCCGTTCGAGCCCGCCGCGCTGCGAGCGTTGGTGCGCAGCCGGATCCGATGAGGATCGGGCCTCCGGCCTCGGGCTGCGGGCCTCGGCCCAGATTCGGATCCGACGTCTGGCCGAGGCCTGAGGCCAGACGCCTGAGGCCCGGTCTCACGGCGCTTGCGGGCAATCGCTCGCGAGCTGCATGCGGTTCGCGGACCAGCAGCGGACGCAGTCGAGCGCGGCGTTGCCGTCGTGATCGACGAGGACCGCGGACCACTCCCACTTCACGTCGTTGGGGTCGCAGCCGGCGGCGATGCATTCGCCGACGCAGCGGCCGCCGGGCACGACGACCTTGCCGGAGGTGACGCCGGTGCCGGTGACCGTCACGTCGTACGAATCCGCGGCGGCCTGATCCCACGAGTCGTAGTCGAACTCCTGCGAGACCGCGCCCGCGGTCGTGTTGGTGCCCGGGTCCGCGAGGTCGCCGTTGATCGCGACCTGCACGTCGGGACGCTGCACGTCGACCGTCAGCCAGACGTGCGCGCCCTCGGGGATCGACGGGCCGGTGCACGCCGCGAGGAGCACGAGAGCGAGAGCAGCACGCATGATCGATCATGACCGTGCTGCGAGGTTCGTCGATAGGTGAAGCTCTTATCCATCCAGCGAGCTCATGTCGGGATAGCGCGTGCCGGCGGCGGCGCCGGGCGGGAGGATCGCGTCGATCGCGCCGAGCTCGTCGGGGGTGAGCGCCAGTGACACAGCGGCGGCGTTCTCCTCGAGGCGCGCGAGCTTGCGCGTGCCCGGGATCGGGACGACGCGCGGCGAGCGCGCGAGGAGCCACGCGAGCGAGAGCTGCGCCGCGGTGACGCCGCGCGCGCTCGCGAGCTTCTCGAGCTCGGCGACCTTCGCGCGGTTCTGCGCGAGGTTGTCACCGGACATGCGCGGCTGCGCGCGACGGAAGTCGTTCGCGGCGAGATCGTCGTGCGACGAGATCGCGCCGGTCAAGAAGCCGCGGCCGAGCGGGCTGTACGCGACGAACGTGATGCCGAGCTCCTCGCACGTGCGCAAGAGCTCGCGCTCGGGATCGCGCGACCACAGCGAGTACTCGGTCTGCAGCGCGGCGATCGGGTGCACCTTGTACGCGCGCCGGATCGTCGCGGGCGACGCTTCGGAGAGGCCCAGGTAGCGGACCTTGCCCGCGCGCACGAGCTCCGCCATCGCGCCGACCGTCTCCTCGATCGGCACCGACTTGTCGACGCGGTGCTGGTAATAGAGATCGATCGTGTCGACGCCGAGCCGGCGCAGGCTCGCGTCGCACGCCTGCTTCACGTACTCGGGCTTGCCCGAGATCCCGACGAAGCTGCCGCCTTCGCCGCGCTGGATCGCGAACTTGGTCGCGATGAAGGCGCGGTCGCGACGGTCGCGCAGCGCGCGCCCGACGAGCTCCTCGTTGCGGCCGCTGCCGTACATGTCCGCGGTGTCGAAGAAGTCGATGCCGAGCTCGAGCGCGCGATGGATCACCGCGATCGACTGCGCGTCGTCGGAGGGCCCGTAGAACTCCGACATTCCCATGCAGCCCAGGCCGAGGGCCGAGACCTGAGCATCCTTGCCGAGTGGTCGCTTGTGCATGCGACGAAGCTAGCGACGCGCGCCGCGCTACGCGATGACGGCGCCTGCGATGCTCTTATCGGATCCTGCGAAGAAGCGCTTGCAGTAGGCAACCGGCGGCAGGTCGAAGCGCTGCTTGAAGTCGCGATGGAAGTGCGTCGCGCTCGCGTAGCCGACGCGCGACGCGACCTCCGCGGGCCGCAGGCCTTCGTTCACGAGCAAGACGCGCGCCTCGAGCAGGCGCATGTGCTTCAGGTACGTCATCGGCGAGGTGCGCGCGACCTCGCGGAAGCGATGCGCGAAGTGCGACGGGCTCATCGCGACGTGGCGCGCGATCGACGCCACGCTCAACCGGCGCCCGAGGTTCGCGCGCATGAACGTCATCGCGCGCGCGATGCGGACGTGATCGCCGTCCTGCGCGGCTTGGCGCCGCAGCTCCGCGGCCCACTCGGATCGCAAGAGCCGGAAGACGAGCTCGCCCATCACGAGCGGCGCGACCACGCGGCGCTCGCCCGGATCGTCGAGCGTGCGCACCAAGCGGCACAACGTCTCGACCAGCGTCGCGTCGAGCTTCGACACGTAGGCATCGGCTTCTTCGGCGGCTGCGCGCGTATCGCCCAGCGACATGAGCGTCTCGACGACGACCTCGGGCGGCAACGCGACCAGCATCGTCAGGTACGGCCGCTCCGGGCTCGCCTCGATCACGCGGCTCTCGTACTCGAGCTCGCCGGCGACGACGAGGTACGACTCCGCGTCGTACACGAGCTCGCGCCCGGCGAAGCGCGACACCTTCTTGCCCTGCACGATCACGCACAGGAGCAGCGACGGCGCCTGCGTGCGCGCGAGCGCGGTCGGTCGATCGGATCGCACGAACAAGATCTCGGGCAGCGCGCACACGTGTCGCCCCGGCGCCGGCGCGTTCCGCGCGACCAGCGCACGCAGCTCCGCCAAGTCGCCCGCCACGTCACGCCTCCGGATCGCGCGGCGATGGTGGTTGCTGCTCGTCGGTCTCCGCGACTCGATACTCTTCGCCGAGCCACTTGCCGAGGTCGATCGCCCAGCAGCGCGGCGAGCAGAACGGGAAGTGCTTGCCCGCGACCTCGCGAGACGAGGCCGCCTTGCACGTGGGGCACTTCGCGCCGCTCATGGCTCCTTGCGCTCCAGCCCGTAGTACGCGCACTTCTGGATCAGGTACGAGCGGCTGATGCCGAGCTCCTTCGCGAGCTGCGACTTGTTCCAGTGCGTCCTGATCAAGCCCTGCAAGATCAGCTCGGCCTCGACCTGCTCCATCACCTCGCGCAGCGTGCCCGACAGCGAGCGACCCGCGAGCGGCGACGGCGGCGGCTCCTCGGCGGCGCGGATCCGCGGCGACAAGAGCTCGGGCGCGATCTCGGTGCCGTCGCCGCCGAGCACGAGCAGGCGCTCGATCTCGTTCTCGAGCTCGCGGATGTTGCCGGGCCACGCGTAGCGGACCAGCGCGTCGAGCGTCTTGTCGGCGAGGCGCGGCGGCGGCCCCGCGTTGCGGTGGTGCTTGCGCAGGAAGTGATCGGCGAGCAGCGGGATGTCGCCGGCGCGCTCGCGCAAGGGCGGCACCGTGATCTTCAAGACGTTGACGCGGTAGTAGAGATCCTCGCGGAACTCGCGCCGCGCGACCATCGCCTGCAGATCCTTGTGCGACGCGGCGATGATCCGCACGTCGACCTTGACCGGCTTCGTCCCGCCGACCGGCATCAACGTGCCCTCTTGCAAGACGCGCAAGAGCTTCACCTGCAAGGCCGCGCTCATGTCGCCGATCTCGTCGAGGAAGAAGGTGCCGCCGTCGGCGACCTCGAACAGGCCCTTCTGATCCTTCACGGCGCCGGTGAACGCGCCGCGCACGTGACCGAACAGCGCGCTCTCCAGCAGGTTGTCGTTGAACGCGGAGCAGTTCTGCACGACGAACGGCTTCTTGCCGCGCGGGCCGTGATAGTGGATCGCGCGCGCGATCAGCTCCTTGCCGGTGCCGCTCTCGCCGTGGATCAGCACGGTCGATTCGCTGCGGACGATCTTCTCGAGCAGGCGGATCACGTCGCGCACCGCCGGCGCGCTGCCGACGATCTCGTTGAACGGATGTTGCGGACCGCCCGGCTCGGCCGGCGCCGGATCGACCGGCAGCTTCTCGCGCAGGTGGCGCATCACGTCGCCCGCACCGTACGCGATCAGATCCTTCAGCTTCTCGAGCTCGGCGTCGCCGAGGCGCGGCACCGCGGCGATCGCGGTCGCGCCGTCTTCTTGATCGATCTCGGCGAACTCGCGGACCTTGCGCAGCAGATCCTGCTTCGCGGCGAGCCCCGGCTCCTGCTTCCACGATCCCCCGGTGAAGAAGAAGCCGACCAGCTCGTCGCCGTGCCAGATCGGTGCGCCGACGACGTCGAAGCCGAGGTGGCACTGGTGCACGAACGCGACCGGCGCCTCGCGCGGACCGCTGAGCGGCGCGGCCGGAGGTGCGCCCGCGTCGGGCGGCGCGCCACCCCGCCCCGCGCGCAGGTGATCCTTCAGGACGCGCACGCTCTCGTTGCAGCGGCGGAAGCCTTCCTTCGAGAAGAGCGCGACCTTGCACAGCTCGTTCTGCGAGGGATAGATCTTCCCGTCGGCGTGATCGACGACGTAGCCCTTCGAGTCGGCGAACGCGCACTCGAGGCCCCACCAGCGACGGCAGACCTCGCGGATCATCGCGATCGAATGGAGCTGCCTGTACGGGCGGAGATCGACCAAGGCGCGCGACTATAGCGCGATCACGCGGGCGCCCACAGGTCGCCGTTGCGCCGCGCGCGGCCGTCTGCTTCGAGCTTCAGCAAGTGCGCGATCAGCGACCGCTCGGCGAGGCCCCACAGCAGCTTCGGCGTGTCCGCGTAGGCGATCGGGACCAGCTCGCGCGGGGTCGCGGGGCGTTTCGCCACGAGCGAGAGCGCCTCGAAGACGCGGCCCTCCCGCATGAGCCGATGCGCGACGTACTCGCGCAGCTTGCCGAGCGCGTCGGTGATCATCGGGCCGTGCGCCGGGAGCAAGAGGCTCGGCTCGAGTCGCGCCATGACCTCGAGCGACTCGAGATAGACGCGCATGTCGCCCTCGCTCGGATCGATCAAGATCGTGCCGAGCCCCGCGACCATGTCGCCCGCGATCAGCGCGCCGCTGGCCGGATCGTGGAAGCAGAGGTGCCCGGGCGCGTGGCCGGGCGTGAAGATCGCGCGCACCGGTCCGCACGCGTCGCCGTCCGCGAGCTCGCGCGCGACCGATACATCTATCCGGCGCGCGGTCTCGGCGTGCGCCCACACCGGCACGCCGCGCGACGCGAGGTGCGCCGCGCCCCCCACGTGATCGCCGTGGTGGTGCGTGAGCAAGACCGCCGCGACGCGCTCGCGCTCGAGGATCCGATCGAGGGCATCCTGCTGGTCCGGATACGGCGAGGCCGGATCGACGACGAAGATCTCCCCGGCGCCCTCCGACGGCCCGACCAGGTAACACGCGGTGTGCGTGGCCGGCGGGAGGGTCGGCGTGCGGAGGGCGACCGCGCGGATCCCCGGTGCTACCCCAACCGTCACCGGCGATTCGGTCGCATCTGTCGCACCTCCGTCTCCGACTCCAAGGGCGCGGCGAGCCTCGGCGTAGGCGGCCGCCACCCCGTCCCTCACTTCGGTTTCACCGTTGGAACGATCTGTCATGCCGGGTCCTGTCAGCGGTTTGCCACGCGATTCTGAGATGACGGCGGCCGTCCCCAGTCGTATGCTTGTTATGTACCGAGGGCGGACATGGTCAGCGTAACCGCTCGCAAGATTCGAGACCACGGCGCCGAGCGCACGACGGTAGGTATCGGGCGTGTGTACACGGGCTACCTGATCTCGTATCCGTTGATCGGGCGCGGCATGGTGATCTTCCGAGACCCGCACGGCCACCGCATGATCACGACCCCGGTGAAGCGCGTCCTCGGCGAGCCCGGCGGCAAGATGATCTACGTCGAGACCGAGAACAGCGTCTACCGCCTGGAGATCCACGGCGAGCCGCTGTTCCCCATGAAGCAGCAAGCCGAGTAAGCCGGCAACGGCATCTCGTTGTAAGGTGCCCGCTGCTTTGACGCTGTTCGACAAGCGCCTCATCCTCGTGCTCGGCAAGGGTGGCGTCGGCCGCTCGACGATCGCCGCCTCGATCGCCGCCGCCGCGGCGCGCCGCGGCCGCAAGACGCTCCTGTTCGAGACCAACGCGACCGATCGTTTCGGCGCGTATTTCGGCAAGCCGCCGGTCGGCACCGAGGTCGTGCCGCTCGCGCCGAACCTGTTCGGCGTCAACACCAACCCCGCCGCGGCGCTGCGCGAGTACGGGCTCATGGTGCTGCGCTTCGAGCGCGTCTACGAGATGGTGTTCGAGAACCGCCTGACCAAGGCGTTCCTGCGCGCCATCCCGGGGCTCGACGACTACTCGCTGATCGGCAAGGCGTGGTTCCACACCGAGGAGCAGAGGAAGGGCAAGCCGGTCTGGGACACGGTCGTGTTCGACATGCCGGCGTCGGGGCACAGCCTATCGATGCTGCGCATCCCGTGGACGATCGTCGACACCGTGCCCGACGGGCCGCTGACGCGCGACGCGCGATCGCTGCAGCGCTTGCTGCACGATCGCGAGCGCACCTCGGTCGTCTTGGTCTCGCTGGCCGAGGAGATGCCCGCGAACGAGGCGCGCGAGCTGCAGGACAAGCTCGCGCTGCTCGGCCTCGCGCCCGAGCAGCTCGTCGTCAACCAGGTCTATCCGAACCGGTTCCCGCAGGGCTCGCCGCAGGCCCGGGTGCTCGCGACGTTGCTCGGCGATCCGAGCGCGGCCGCACCGCTCGCGGCGATGGCGAAGCACGGCGAGCTCGCGCAGTCGCGCCGCGCGCTCAACGAGCGCTACCTCGCGCAGCTCTCGCACTCGGTGCGCGCGCCGCTCACGGAGCTGCCGCTCTTGTTCGTCCCGCAGATCGGGCACGAGCACATCGAGCAGCTGTCGAAGAAGCTCGAGCAGGCCTGGGCGCCTTAGTGCGCCGCGGGCTCGGGGCCTTCGTTCGCCTTCGTGTCGGGCGGCGGCGCGACGACCTGCACCGCGATCCCCCACGCGCTCGCCGAGCGCCAGCCGAGCGCCTTGCGCAGCACGTAGACGCCGTGCTCGGGCGTCACTTCGAAGCGCAACCCGACGATCTTGTCGGCGCCCATCGTCTTCGCGGCGACGATCAACATGCGGTTGACCGCGCGATCGAGATCCACGTCACCCGGCAGCGGGACGAACGCGACGTACGCGGAGATCACGTCGGCTTGGATCGCGGCGATCGGCCTGAGGCCGGGCCCGACCTCGACGTTGTCGGGCTGCAGGCGCACCGTCGACACGCTCGCGCACGCGGCGCAGGTCACGGCGGCTACCCCAGAGATCGTCCTCATGCGCGCGAACCGTATCACGCCACCCGATCGCGCATGGTGTTAGGATCGCTGCAGTGCGAGTCGGGACCGCAGCCGCGCTGCTTGCGATCATGTGTGCGCATGCCGTCGCGCAGCCCGCGCCCGCGCCGACGCCCGCGCCGGTCGCGCCCGGTGAAGACGGCCCGGGCCCCGAGGAAGCGCTCACCCAGCGGATCGCGGTCTGGCGCATCGATGCGCTCGGCATGCCGCCCGAGCTGGTCGCGCGCCTCGAGACCTTGTTCCGCATGGAGCTCGATCGCCTCGCGACGCGCCCGCTGCCCACGCGCACGCAGATCGACAAGGCGGTCACCGCGTCGCTCGCGAACTGCTCGGGCGACGACAAGTGCATCGCCGAGATCGGCAAGCGCGTCGGCGTCGACGTCATGGTCGCCGGCTCGGTCGCCGCGCTCGGCGACAGCTACATCCTCAACATCAAGGCGGTCGACGTGCAGAGCGCGAAACAGATCCGCCGCATCGCGACCGATCCGCTGCGCGGCTCGCCCGACGAGCTGATCGAAGCGATCCGCGTCGCGGCGTATCGCCTGCTCGCGCCCGATCAGCTGCACGGATCGATCGTCGTCTTGACGGATCTGGTCGGCGCCGACGTCGCGCTCGACGGCAAGCCCGCCGGCAAGACGCCGCTCGCGCAGCCGATCGCGAAGCTGCCGATCGGCACGCACACGCTGCGCGTCGAAGCGCCCGGCTACGTGCCGTTCGAGGACAAGGTCGAGGTGCGCTTCCAGAAGTCGACGCGCGTGGTCGTGCGATTGGTGACGAGCGACGCGCCCGCGGGCGGCGTGAATTCGAACCGCGTGCAGACGGTCTCGCGCGACGACTCGCATTGGTACAACTCGAAGTGGATGTACGTCG
Source organism: Kofleriaceae bacterium (assembly GCA_035493675.1). GTDB lineage: Bacteria > Myxococcota_A > Polyangia > Haliangiales > Haliangiaceae > JAIOQA01. The sequence goes on from DATJIA010000150.1 coordinate 32,956, forward strand.
CCGTCGGCGCGGGCGCGATCCTGGTCGGCGGGATCGTCGGTCACGAGCTCGGCAAGCAGACGGTGATCGACTGCACCGGCGCGAATCCGCCGATGGTGTGCAAATGAGATCGCTCGTGGTCTTGCTGCTCTTGGCGCGCGTCGCTTCCGCCGACGCGCCGCACACGGTCGCGCTCGCGCCGCTGTCGACCCTCGGCGCCGAGGCGTCGGGCGCCGCGTCGAAGAAGCTCACCGCGGATCTCGAAGGCGCGCTCGGCGCGGTCGCCGGCACCAAGGTCGTCACCGCGTCGTCGGTCGGCGACGCGATCAAGAAGGCGAAGAAGCCGCACCTGAAGGCGTGCGACGGCGACGCCGGCTGCCTCGCCGAGGTCGGCAAGCTCGCCGGCGCCGACGCGATCGTCTACGGCGAGGTCGGCGGCCTCGGCGACGTGCAGATCGTCTACCTCGAGCTGATCGACGTGCCGACCGGCAAGGTCGCGCGCTCGACCACGCTCCAGCTCGGCGCGCCCGCCGGCGCCGGGCAAGGAGAAGACACGCAGGGCGGCGCGCGCGGCGCGGCCGTGCGCCTGCTCGCGCCCGAGAAGTTCCTCGGCCACCTCGCCGTCACGGTCGACACCACCGGCGCGACGATCTACGTCGACGGCAAGCGCGTCGGCAAATCTCCCGCGCCGCCCGTCGAGCTCGCGGTCGGCACCCACGCGCTCCGCGTCACGCACCCCGAGTACCGCGACTACGTCCGCTTCGTCGACGTCGCCTACGCCGACAAGCCCACCGACGTGCAGGTCGGCCTGCAGCAGTTCCCGATCGTCGAGCGCGATCTCGAGTCGACCGAGGGCGGCGCCACCCGCGTCGAGTACGTGCACTACGTCGGCGCCCCGACGCCCTGGTACCGCCGTTGGTACGTGATCGCCGCCTTCGGCGCGGTCGTCGCGGTCGGCACCGGCATCGCGGTCGACGCCGCCTCCAGCGGTCCCGGCGCCGATCACGAACGAACGATCAACCCGCCGCCGCAGTAGCGCGCCCGCTCGAGCGCGAGCGCTACTGCACGATCGCGTAGATCTGGTTCAGCTTGCGATTGGCTCCCGCGAAGTCGCCGTCGCCGTACTTCGCGGTCGCGTCGCTGAACAGATCGTCGACCTGCTTCTGCTTGCCGCCGTCCAGAGTCGTGCCCTTCATCTTCGCGGACAGGCGCCCGATCTTGGCGCTGATGAACGCGCGATCGATCCGCAGCGAATCGACCGTGGCTTGCAGCTGGCGCGCGGCGAAGAACGCCGCGCCGAAATCGCCGTCGGCCATCGCCTTGGTGGCTTCGCGCTCCAACCCTTGCGCGGTCGCGGGCAAGTCCGCGGCGAGCACGCCCTTGCGCGACATGTCGTCGCGCGCGCGCTTGAGCAACGGCTCGACGTCCTTCTTCGTGTACTTCGATCCGTGCGAGTCGACCTGCTGGATGATCGTGGTCGGCGGCGCGGCGGTGCCGCACGTCTCCTTCTCGCGCACCGCGATCTGTCGCTCGCGATCCGCCATCGCGGCCTCCCGCTGCGCGACGCGATCCTCGCGAGAGGCGACCGCCTTCTCGCGCGACGCCATGCCCGCTTCGCGCGCGGCGACCTGCGCGGCCTTGTCGTTGCCGGCGGCGCGCACGGCGTCGTTCTGTGCGAGCTTGGTCGCGATCGCGTCGACCAGCTGATCCTGTTCGCCGGCGAGCTTGTCGTCCTGCGACTTCAGCTCGGCGGCCTTCTTGTCGATCTCGCTGGTGTCGCCGCCCTGTTGCACGATCGTCTGGCGCTGCGCTTCGAGCTTCGCCTGCTCGTCCTTCACCTGCTGGCGGCTCTTGAGGAGCGCGTCGCGTCGCGCGAGCAGGTCTTGCTGCTCCTTCTGCGCGGCCGGATCGGGTGCCGCGGCGGCGGGAGCTTCCGTATCGTCGCCCTTCTTGCCGCAGCCCGCGGCGAGCACCCCCGCGATGACGACAACGAACCAGGCCCCCGGCCAAGTCGATCGCATATGCGGCTAATTCTACGGGATCTCGCTTCCTTTTTTTGGTGCAGGCGCGCGACGCATCGCGTTATGCTCACTGCGTCATGGTGCGCCAAGGACTTTACGAGCCTTCCACCGAACGCGACGCCTGCGGGACGGGCTTCGTCGCTCACATCAAAGGAGAGCGGTCGCGCGACATCGTCGATCAGGGCCTCGAGGTCCTGCGACGTTTGTCTCATCGCGCCGCCTGCGGAGCCGATCCCGAGACCGGCGACGGCGCCGGCATCCTGATCCAGCTCCCCGAGAAGTTCTTCCGTCAGGAAGGCGTCCGGCTCGGCTTCGATCTGCCGGCCAATCGCCGCTTCGCGATCGGACAGATCTTCCTGCCGCAGGATCGCCAGCAGCGCGCCGCGTGCGAGCAGATCCTCGAGGACGTCATCCACGAAGAAGGCCAGCGCGTGCTCGGCTGGCGCGACGTGCCGATCGACACCGCGCACGTCGGCCGCGTCGCGCGCGACGTCATGCCGGTCTTCCGCCAGGTCTACATCCGCCTGCGCCGCGTGCCGCCGTCCGCGTGGGAGCGCACGCTCTACGTGATCCGCAAGCTCGCCGAGAATCGCATCCGCGAGCGGCAGGCCGATCCGAGCGGCTACTTCCACGTCGCGTCGATGTCGGCGGAGACCGTCGTCTACAAGGGCCTCCTCCTCCCGCGCCAGCTGCCGCAGTTCTTCCTCGATCTGCGCTCACCCGAGGTCGTCAGCGCGATCGCCGTCGTGCACTCGCGCTTCTCGACCAACACGTTCCCGACCTGGGATCTCGCGCAGCCGTTCCGCTACATCGCGCACAACGGCGAGATCAACACGCTGCGCGGCAACGGCAACTGGATGCAGGCGCGCAAGTCGCAGCTGAAGAGCGCCAAGTTCCAGGGCGGCCTCGATCGGTTGTTCCCGATCATCGTCCCCGACAAGAGCGACTCGGCGCAGTTCGACAACATGGTCGAGCTGATCACGCTCGGCGGCCGCACGCTCCCCCACGCGATGATGATGATGATCCCCGAGGCGTGGGAGGGGAACAACGCGATGGACGAGGAGCGTCGCAACTTCTATCGCTACGCGACCTCGCTCGTCGAGCCGTGGGACGGTCCCGCGGCGATCGTCTTCTCCGACGGCACGCTGGTCGGCGCGACGCTCGATCGCAACGGCCTCCGTCCCGCGCGCTGGCTGGTGACGACCGACGATCGCGTCGTGCTCGCGTCGGAGACCGGCGTCGTCGACGTGCCGCCCGAGCGCGTGCGAGCGAAGGGGCGCTTGAAGCCGGGCATGATGTTCGTCGTCGACACCGGCGAGGGCCGCATCATCGACGACGCCGAGCTCAAGCGCGACGTCGCCGGCCGCTTCCCGTACGGCAAGTGGCTCGATCGCAACGTCTTCGAGATGCACGAGTTCGCCGACGCCGAGGAGCCTGATCCGATCGAGGGCGACGAGCTGCACCGCCAGCTGCGCGCGTTCGGCTACACCGACGAGGAGCTCACCACGATCCTCGAGCCGATGGCCAAGGACGGCAAGGAGCCGATCGGATCGATGGGCACCGACACGCCGCTCGCGGTCTTGAGCGAGCGCGCGCCGACGCTCTTCCACTACTTCCACCAATTGTTCGCGCAGGTCACCAACCCGCCGATCGATCCGATCCGCGAGTCGCTCGTGATGACGCTCGAGACGAACATGGGGCCCGACGGCAACACGTTCGACGAGACGCCCGAGCAGTGTCACCAGCTGCGCCTGCGCGGCCCGATCATCGACAACCGCGACATCGCGAAGATCCGCACGATCCGCGAGGGCGTGTTCGAGCCGGCGACGCTCTCGACCCTGTATCCCGTCGTCGACGGCGCGTCCGGGCTCGCGACCGCGATCGATCGCCTGTGCAAGGCCGCCGTGCACGCGATCGACGACGGCCACAACGTCTTGATCCTCTCGGACCGAGGCGTCGACGCGAAGCGCGTGGCGATCCCCGCGCTGCTCGCGCTCAGCGCCGTGCAGCAGCACCTCGTGCGCGAAGGCATCCGCATGCAGGCGGGGCTCGTCGTCGAGACCGCGGAGGCGCGCGAGGTGCACGACTTCGCGCTGCTGATCGGCTACGGCGCCGCGGCGGTCAACCCGTACCTCGCGCTCGACTGCGTGCGCGATCTCGTCGGGCAAGGTCGCGTGCCGGGGCCGGCCGAGGTCGCGATCGGCAAGTACATCCACGCCGTCGAAGAGGGCCTGCTCAAGGTCATGTCGAAGATGGGGATCTCGACGGTGCAGTCGTACCGCGGGGCCCAGATCTTCGAGGCGGTCGGCCTCGATCACGAGATGATCACGCGCCACTTCACCGGCACGCCGTCGCGCATCGAAGGCATCGGCCTCGACGAGCTCGGCATCGAGGCGCTCGAGCGTCACGACCGCGGCTTCGGCCGCCAAGCGGCGACGATCGACGACGAGCTGCCGGTCGGCGGTCAGTACGCGTGGCGCCGCCGCGGCGAGATCCACAAGTGGAACCCGGCGACGATCGCGGCGCTGCAAGGCGCGGTGCGCACCAACGACCCGGCGCGCTACGCCGAGTACGAGCGGCTGTGCGACGACGAGGACGAGGCGCTCGTCACCTTGCGCGGGCTGCTCGAGATCGATCTCGATCCCGAGAACGCGGTCCCGCTCGACGAGGTCGAGCCCGCGTCGGAGATCGT